>NZ_JADBGC010000001.1:0-277069 GCF_014892245.1 Microbispora sitophila
AGTGGGAGGACGCGGGCATGGACCGGCTGCACGGCGCACCGGAATCCCTCGCCTACATCCGCTCGCTCAACGCCATCACCCCACCGGACGCCGCCTTCGACGCCGCCTTCTCCTCCGAGAGCTGACCCCTCTCTCCCCAGCTCTCGCGAGGCCGGGGAGTGCCCCGCGATCTCGTCGTAGGCAGAAGATCCAAGGGGCACGACCTAAGGGCCGGGTGGCGTCTTCGCCATCCGGCCCTCCAGCGTGGCCTCACTTCCACGCCGCGACCACGTCGTCGGCGTCCCACGCCAGGCCGACGCCCTTCACCGATGGATGGACCCCGGACAGCGACACCACCACGAGGCCGCCCGCCTCCGCGTCGAAGCCCGGCACCTCTACGGCGTCGCGGCGCAGCGCGGCCAGGTCGTGACCGTCGAACGGTGTGCCGAGCCACTTGATCGAGCCCGCGAACAGCAGGCGTCGTGCCACCGGCGCCCGGTCCGCGCCGACCAGGTCCACCTCCGGGGAGAACCGGCGGTTCCACCATCCGCCGACGGCCTCCGCGTCCGGCCAGGGCAGTTCTCCCGCCGCGGCGGCCATGCCCAGCGCCTGTCTGACGATCGGTTCGACGGCCCGCCCCCGCAGGCTCGCCCAGCGTCGCCGTACGAGTCCGAAGGCGAGATCCGGCCGCCCCCGATGCGAATGTTCCGCCGCGGCGCGCAGGACGCCCAGGTACATCCGCAGGTTGTGGTCGCGGATGCGGTACAGCGCCGGTTTTCCCGGCTGGACGGACAGCGGTTCGTCCATCGCCAGGACGCGCTTCTCGTCGGTGAGCCTGCGCAGGAGAGGAGAGAGCGAACCGGACTGCAGCGGTCCCTCGCGCCCGCCCGCCGTCGCGGCGATGGCGGCGTGCGTCCGGTCGCCGCTGCCGACCGCTTCCAGCACCCGGCGGGCCTGGTCAGGCGACGGGAATTCCGCGAGCAGGACGGATTCGGGCACGCCGAACAGGGCGGACGCCGGATCCTCGCACTCCTGCCGGATGAACTCCAGCGGTGGAGTGCCGTGCGGCCAGGCGCGCAGGATCCCGGGCAGCCCTCCGCTGGCGAGGTACGCGTCGATCGCGTCACCTCCGGTCAGGCCCAGCGCCCCGGCGGTTTCTGCGGGATCGAGCGGGTCGAGCGCCATGGTGTCGGCGCGCCCGTAGAACGGCCGGTCGAAGGCGGTCAGCCGCTCCATCATGTGCAGGTCGCTGCCGAGCAGGAGCAGGAGAACGGGCTTGGCCGACAGGAGTCGGTCCCAGGCCGTCTGCAGCGCGCCGTCGAACAGGTCGTCCTGTTCCGCCAGCCAGGGCATCTCGTCCACGACGACGATCGAGGGGGTCTGCGGGATCACCGAGTGCAGCACGCGAAAGGCCTCCGGCCAGCTTCCGCTGGTGACGCGGACGACCTGCTCGGGATCGGCGGGCAGGCACGACTCCTTGAGTTCGGCGCAGAACGCCTCGACCGCCTCGACCGGCGACATCCCCTTGGTCGCGGTGAAGAAGAGGTACGGCACCTCGGCCTTGTCGCAGAACTCCTGCACGAGCCGGGACTTGCCGACCTGGCGGCGTCCCCTGATGGCCATGGCGGAGCCGGCGCCCGTCCGGCGGACCCGGTCGAGGCGCTTGGTCAGAGCGGCCAGCTCCCGCCGCCTGCCGATGAAAGGAACCGCACTCATCGTGCCCCTTATGTAGATGACATCTACGTAGATGCAATCTACACACTGCGGCGGGGCGGGAGCAGGGCGTTGACACGGTCGGAGCCAGGCCAGACGTAGGGGAGGTCGTCGGGGTCTCCGGGGAACTTCGGGCCGTAGAACTCCGGGTCCTTGCGCAGCAGGGCCGAGCGGTGACTGAGGTGGAGGGCGGGGTCCCCGAGCCACGGCGGCAGTTCGCCCGCCTCCGCGAGGGCCTTCTGGGTGCGGGGCGTCGCGATGCCCCGGGAGCCGAGGAGTTCCCTGGTCATCGTCCCCGCGCAGGTGTCGGCACGGCCCAGATCGCACCAGACCGTCACGATCTCCAGGCCGTAGCGGACCAGCGCCTCCTCGTATCCGGCCCACATGTGCGCCACCGGGTGGTGCCGCCAGCCGTACCCGGGAATCGTGAGCGTGCGCAGGACCTGCAGGGCCTCGACCCGCTGCTTGCCGAGGCGGAGCGGGTCGAGGACGCGGGCGGTGGCCGCGAAGTCCGGGTATGGCAGGAACGTCTGCATGTCGCGGCTCGGGTTACCCCCGCCCGCCGGAGATATCCCCCGCGCCGGGGAGATCTCCGGCGGAGCGGAGGCGGTCAGTCGAACAGCACGATCTGCCGGAGCACCTCGCCGCCGCGCAGGGCGTCGACGGCGTCGTTCAGGTCGCCGATCCTGATGCGGGAGCTGATCATGCTGTCCAGGTCGAGCTTGCCCGCCTTGTAGAGGTTCACGAAGCGCGGGAAGTCCCTGCGGACGTCGGCGTCGCCATACAGCGAGCTGAGGATGTTCTTGCCCTCGAACAGCAGGTTGAAGGCGGTCAGCGGCACCTGGTCGTCCATGGCGCCCGCGCCGACGATGATGACGTCGCCGCCGCGCCGGGTCGCCTGCCAGGCCGTCATGATCGCGGCCGACTTGCCGACCACCTCGAAGCCGTGGTCGAAACCCTGGCCGCCGGTCAGCGTGCCGATGGCGTCCATGAGCTGGTCGGGAGTGCAGGCGTGGGTGGCGCCGACCTTCTTCGCGAGCGCGTGCTTGGACTCCAGCGGGTCGATCGCGAGGATCGTGGTCGCGCCGGAGATGCGGGCGCCCTGGATCACCGACAGGCCGACGCCGCCGCAGCCGACGACCGCGACGGTCGCGCCGGGGCGCACCTTCGCGGTGTTGAGCACCGCGCCGACGCCCGTCGTGATGCCGCAGCCGATCAGCGCCGCCGCCTCGTACGGCACGTCGGAGTCGACCTTGATCGCACCCTGCCACGGCACGATGATCTCCTCGGCCCAGGTGCCGCACCCGGCCATGCCGAACGCCGGGGTCGTGCCGTCGAACAGGAAGCGCGGCTCGGTGAAACTCTTCATCATGTACGTCATACAGAGGTTCGGCTGGCCGCCCACGCAGCTCGGGCAGTCGCCGCAGGCGGGCGTCCAGTTGATGATGACGTGGTCGCCCGGCTGCACGGTGGTCACGCCGTCGCCCACCTCGACGACCTCGCCCGCGCCCTCGTGACCGGGGATGATCGGGAGCGGCATGGGCAGCACGCCGGTGAGCACCGAGAGGTCGGAGTGGCAGACGCCGGTGGCCTTCACTCGCACCCGGACGTCACCCGGGCCCACCGGCGTCAGCGTGAAGTCGTCTCGGATGTCGAGCTTTTCGTCGCCGACCGCGTGGAGAAGCGCGCCGCGCATGGGGACCTCCTGGTCTTTCAGGGTTGGGTGCCGCGCGTCACTCGTCCTCGAGGGACAGCGCGGCCTTGGGGCAGGACCGGACCGCGTGGCGGACCCGGTCGAGCAGTTCGGCGGGCGGCTCGGGCATCAGCACGTGGAGGTTGTCCTCGTCGTCGACCTCGAAGACCTCGGGCGCCAGGCCCATGCAGACGGCGTTGGCCTCACACACGTCGTAGTCGACCTTGATCTTCATGGCGCGTCCTCCTCCTGTGCGTCACGTCGCGCTGGAGTTCACGTTAGGGCCTGTCCCTTGGATCTTTCGCCTACTGCGGTCGTCCAGGCGGCGCCTCGCTGCGTTGTCGTCGTCGCCCATAGCTCCGCTATGGCCTCCTCCTCCGCCTTGCGATGCATCCACCTGGCCGATCCTCGCTACGGTGAGATCCGCGGGACAGACCCATCGCCGCCGAGCTTGCGGTGATCCCAGGAAACGATGCGGGCCGGCTCGACCAGGTAGGCCACGCGCTTGCGCGCGGTGTGCTCGACGTACGCCCGCGCCTCGGGGCCGTCGACGGGCATGCCGGTCATCCGCCGGGTGACGTCCAGTCCGACCTGCAGGACGGCCGCCGGGTCGTCGATCAGCCGCGCCTTGCCGTAGACGAGCACGCCGCGCAACTGCGCGTACTCATCCCCGGTCTCGATCAGGCAGCTCACCCGTGGGTCGCGCTCGATGTTGCGGGCCTTCTGCGACTTGGCGTACGTCCAGAACGTGACGCGGCCGTCGTCGAGTCCGTAGAACATCGTGACCAGGTGAGGCGTGCCGTCGGGATTGATCGTGCCGAGCTGGAGCTTGCGGGCGTCCCGCAGGAGCCCGGCGATCTCTTCCTCGCTCATCGCGATGCGGGCGCGCTGGTTCACGAAGCAAAGTAGAACACGTTCCATCAGGGCGGACAAGGGGCAGTCCCGAACATCGTTCGGCTCGTTGGGTAGGGTGCCCGACATGGTGACCCCGATGCCCGACGACCTGCGCCGCGCCGCCGAGGAGGCGCGCGGTTTCATGCCGCCCGCCGAGGGCGAGGCCCTGTACGAGACCGCCTGCGCGTACGGCTCCCGCGGCCCGATCTGCGAGATCGGTACCTACTGCGGCAAGTCGGCCGTCTACCTGGGCGCCGGGGCGCGGCGGGCGGGCACGGTGGTCTTCACTGTGGACCACCACCGGGGCTCTGAGGAGATCCAGCCGGGCTGGCCGCACCACGACCCCGAACTTGTGGACCCGAAGACCGGCCGGATGGACTCGCTGCCGTTCTTCCGCGACACGATCGCCGCCGCCGGCCTGGAGGACGAGGTGATCGCGGTCGTGGGCGCCTCGGCCACGGTCGCCCGCCACTGGTCCACTCCGCTGGCTGTGCTGTTCATCGACGGCGGCCACTCGGAGGAACCGGTGACGGCCGACTACGAGGGATGGGCGCCGCACGTGATGAAGGGCGGCGCGCTGGTGTTCCACGACATCTACCCCGACCCGGCCGACGGCGGGCAGGCGCCCTACCGGGTCTACCTGCGCGCGCTGGAGTCGGGCGCCTTCCGCGAGATGCGGGTCGTCGGGTCGCTGCGCGT
This sequence comes from Microbispora sitophila, assembly GCF_014892245.1. Classification (NCBI taxonomy): domain Bacteria; kingdom Bacillati; phylum Actinomycetota; class Actinomycetes; order Streptosporangiales; family Streptosporangiaceae; genus Microbispora; species Microbispora sitophila. The sequence goes on from NZ_JADBGC010000001.1 coordinate 4,979, forward strand.
ACTGGAACGCGTCTGACGGCGCGTTTCGGCACGCGTTCAGTCGATGACCGCGACGGCCTCGACCTCGACCAGATGCTCGGGCACGTCCAGCGCCGCGACGCCCAGCAGCGTGCCCGGCGGCACGGAGTGACCCCCAAGCCGCGCGGCCGGATGGTCAGGCGCGGGCGCGCTCGCAGCCGCACTCGCCGGTGATGCGGGCCTCCCGGCCGCCGGCGTCGCGGAAGATCCCCGAGCCGGGGGTCGCGCGGGCGAGGGCGTCCGCGGCGAGCACCACGGCGGCGGCCGTGTATCCCGACCGCTCGTTGGGGAAGTGCCGCTCGTTCACGAACTGCCAGCCGGTCCAGTAGGAGCCGTCCTCGTGGCGCAGGTGCTGCATGTCGGCGAACACCGCAAGCGCGCGCTCCCGCAGCCCGGCGGCGTCGAGCGCGAGCACAAGTTCGCACGACTCCGCGCCGGTCACCCAGGGCTGGTCGGAGACGCAGCGCGCGCCGAGGCCGGGCACGACGAAGGTGTCCCACTCCAGGTCGAACCGCCGGGCCGCCGCAGTCCCGCGCACAGCGCCGCCGAGCACGGGGTAGTACCAGTCCATCGAGAACCGGCTCTTGTCGGCGAACGCCTCCGGGTGGTCGGCGATCACGTGGCCGAGCTGGTCGGCGGCGAGCTCCCAGTCGGGCTGCGGGTCGCCCAGCCGCTCGGCGAGCAGTGCCCCGCACCGCAGGCCCTGATGGATGGACGAGCACCCGGTGAGCAGGGCGTACTCCGCCGGGCGCCCCTCGGCGTCGCGCTGCCACAGGATCTCGCCGCGCGCGGTCTGCAGGCCGATGACGAAGTCGAGGGCCCGTGCCACCGCCGGCCACATCGAGCGGGCGAAGTCCTCGTCTCCGGTCACCAGCAGGTCGTGCCAGACGCCCACCGCGATGTACGCCGCGTGGTTGGACTCCCCGGCCGCCTCGGCGGGCTCGCCGTCCCGGACCTTCATGGGCCAGGAGCCGTCCGGGCGCTGGTGCCGTACGAGCCAGTCGTAGCCCTTGCGGGCCTCCTCGCGCAGCCCGGCCACGGTCAGCGCCATCAGGCACTCGATGTGGTTCCAGGCGTCGATGTGGCCCTCGGGCCAGGGCACGCCGCCCTGGTCGTCCTGGATGGCGGCGATGCTCTCGGCCGTACGGACGACCTGCTCTGCGGTGATGATTCCTGAAACGTCCGGCACCCGCCTCATACGGGCTTCCGGACGTAGACCACGACGCTCTTGCCGATGAGGGGGTTGAGCACGGCCTCGGCCAGCCGGGTGGCGAGGGGGCGCTTCATGATGTCCCAGACGAGAAGCTCGTGGTAGGCCTTGGCCAGCGGGTGCTGGTCGTCGTTCACCCCGACCGCGCACTTGATCCACCAGTACGGCGAGTGCAGGCCGTGGGCGTAGTGGTGGCCGCCGACCTCCAGCCCGGAGGCCTTCAGCTTCGCCTGGAGCTCCGCCAACGTATAAATACGGATATGTCCGCCGGGGGCGGTGTGGTAGTCCTCCGACAGGGCCCAGCAGATGCGTTCGGGCAGGAAGCTCGGCACCGTGATAGCGGCCCGGCCGCCCGGCTTCAGCACGCGTACGATCTCGCGCATCGCGGCCATGTCGTCGGGGATGTGCTCGAGCACCTCGGCGGCGATGACGCGGTCGAACGACGCGTCGGGGAACGGCATGTCGAGGGCGTCGCCGACGACGGCGTCCCCGGTCGCGCCCGCAGGCACCTCGCCCTCCTTGTCCATGGCCGCGAACATGGCCGCCACGTTCTCCATCTCGGCGGCGTCCATGTCGAAGGCGACCACGTCGGCGCCCCGGCGCAGCACCTCGAAGGCGTGCCGGCCACCACCGGCCCCGAGGTCGAGCACGCGGTCACCCGGTCCGACGGGCAGCCGGTTGAAGTCGACGGTCAGCACTCGGTGCCTGCCTTTCGTGAGTTCTGGGGAGTCACCGGTCGTTGAGACGTCACCGGGAGACGCTCATCGGGAGACGCGGCGGGCGGCGATGGCCTCGTGATAGGCCTCGACCGTGCGGCGGGCGACGACCGGCCACGCGTACCGCTCCATCACGCGGTCGTAGCCGCGCCGGCCGAACTCCGCGCGCTCCTCGGGAGAGTCGAGCAGGCGGCGCAGCACGGCGGCCAGCTCCTCGGGGTCGCCCGGAGTGACCTGCACGGCGGCGTCGCCGACCACCTCGGGCAGGGCGCCCGTACGCGAGGCGACCAGCGGCGTGCCGCACGCCATGTGCTCGACGGCCGGCAGCGAGAACCCCTCGTACAGCGAGGGGACCACCGCGACCTCGGAGGTGGCGATCAGCTCGGCCAGCTCCTCGTCCGGGATGCCGTGCACGAACCGTACGCGGTCGTGCAGCGACAGCTCGTTGACGAGCTGTTCCGTGGGCCCTCCGGGAGTGGGCCTGCTCACCACGGTGAGGTTGACCTCGCGCTCGGTGGCGAGCTTTGCGACCGCCCGCAGCAGGGTCGCCACGCCCTTCATGGGCGAGTCGGCGCTGGCCACGGCCACGATGGAGTTCTCCCGCTTCGGCAGTTCCGGCCGGGGGTGGAAGAACCGCGTGTCCACACCGAGCGGGATCAGCCGCATGTTGGACTGCGGCACGTTGAAGTCGCGGTGGATGTCGGCGAGGGACGACTCGCTGACGGTCAGGATCGGGCTCAGCCGGGGCGCCACGATGCTCTGCATGCGCACGAAGCCGTACCAGCGGCGCATCGACAGCCGCTTCCAGCCCTTGGCGGCCTTCAGTTCGATCCGCCGGTCCACGCTGATCGGGTGGTGGATGGTGCCGACCACGGGGAACAGCCGCTGGATGCCGAGCAGGCCGTAGCCCAGCGTCTGGTTGTCCTGGACGACGTCGAAGTCGCCCCGCCGCCTCTTCAGCTCCCGGTAGGCCCGCAGGCTGAACGTCAGCGGCTCGGGGAAGCCGGCCGTCCACATCGTGGCGACCTCGAGCGCGTCGATCCAGTCGCGATACTCGTCGAGCTTCGGCGTGCGGAACGGGTCCTCGTCGCGGTAGAGGTCCAGGCTCGGCACCTTGTTGAGGATCACGCCCTCGTCCAGCTCCGGGTAGGGCTGGCCGGAGAAGACCTCGACATGGTGGCCCAGAGCGACGAGCTCGCGGCTTATGTGGCGCAGGTACACCCCCTGGCCGCCGCAGGTGGGCTTGCTGCGGTAGGACAGCAGCGCGACTCGCAGCCTCTCCGCCAAGAGGCACCCCTTTCCAGCCGGTTTCCAGCCGTGCCCCCGTGGGGCTGCTGCCAGGAACACTACCATTTGACCTTAGATGGGCTAGGTGAGGTGGAAAGGGTCCTCGATCGACGCTCACCCTGCCCGACCTGGGCTGTTAGCTTACCCGAACGAGATTCGGTGTAACGCGTTCTAGCGCGTATATGTAGGCACGGCCGGGCAGGGCGGTACATTCGCCTCTCATAGGCCAAGTTGGGCGCTACGAGGAGGATCCGTTGGCCAGGCGTGCGCTGATCACCGGCATCACCGGTCAGGACGGCTCCTATCTCGCAGAACACCTGCTGAGCGAGGGATACGAGGTCTGGGGCCTGGTCCGCGGGCAGGCCAACCCCCGCGTCCCGCGCGTGCGCCGGCTCCTGCAGGACGTACGGCTGGTCCGCGGCGACCTGCTCGACCAGGGGTCGCTGATCTCGGCGGTGGAGAAGGTGCAGCCGGACGAGGTCTACAACCTGGGGGCCATCTCGTTCGTGCCCATGTCGTGGGAGCAGGCCGAGCTGACCGCCGAGGTGACCGGCATGGGCGTGCTCCGCGTGCTCGAGGCCATCCGCGTCTGCTCGGGGATCACCGCCTCGCGCGGCTCGTCGGCCGGGCAGATCCGCTTCTACCAGGCGTCGTCCTCGGAGATGTTCGGCCAGGTCAGGGAGACGCCGCAGACCGAGCGCACCCCCTTCCACCCCAGGTCGCCGTACGGCGTGGCCAAGGCGTACGGGCACTTCCTCACCCAGAACTACCGCGAGTCGTACGGGATGTTCGCGGTGTCGGGCATCCTGTTCAACCACGAGTCGCCCCGCCGGGGAGCCGAGTTCGTCACCCGCAAGGTCTCCCTCGGCGTCGCGCGGATCAAGCTCGGCATGGCCACGGAGCTGCGCCTGGGCAATCTGGAGGCGCGCCGCGACTGGGGGTTCGCCGGCGACTTCGTCCGGGCCATGCACATGATGCTGTCGGCCGCCGAGCCCGAGGACTACGTCATCGGCACCGGGCGCACGCACTCGGTGCGCGAGCTGGTCGAGGCGGCGTTCGCCGCCGCCGATCTGGACTGGGAGCGGTACGTCGTCTGCGACGCGTCCCTGCACCGCCCGGCGGAGGTCGACCTGCTGTGCGCGGACCCGAAGAAGGCCCGCACCCAGCTCGGCTGGGAGCCGACGGTGTCGTTCGAGGAACTCGTGGCGATGATGGTCGAGGCCGACCTGCGCCTGCTCGCCGACGGCGGCGACCCCGAGCAGGACTCCTCCTGGGCCTGACAGCTGATGTCGCGGAGGCGGGAGGCCTGCCGCCTCCAAGATTGACACAAAACCTACCAATTGTGCATGCTTTTCGGCATGTGGCAATCCAGGCCGGATGTCGTGTCTCCGGTGCGGCGCGGGCACGAGCAGGCCGTGCTCGGCCTGTTGCGCGCGCACGGCCCGCTCAACCGGGCCGAGCTCAGCCGGCGGTGCGGCCTGTCGCGCACGACCCTGCACGACACTCTCAGCGGGCTGCTGGCCACGGGCGCGGTGATCACCGCGATGCCTGACGAGGCGCCGCGCGGGCGGGGCCGGCCCGCCGAGAAACTGGCCCTCAATCCCACCGTGGGTCAGGCCCTCGGCATCGACTTCGCCCGCCGCGCGGTGCACGTCGCGGCCGTCGGCGTGACGTACGAGATCGTGGGCTCGGCGGGGGAGGCGCACGCGCCCGGCCTGCCGTGGCCCGACCGGGTGGCGCTCGCCGAACGGCTCGTCCGCAGGCTCGTGGGCGGCGGGTCGTGGCAGAGGGTGCTCAAAGGCGTGGGCGTGGGCGTCGTGGGCCCGCTGGCCGGGGCGCGGAAGGGGACACTCGCCGGCGTCGAGGCCCTGCTCGGGGAGCGCTTCGGCGGGCCGGTGCTGCTGGACAACAACACCAGGCTCGCGGCGCTCGCCGAGTCGACGTGGGGCGTGGCCGCCGGTGACCAGGACGCGCTCTATCTGCGGCTCTCGTACGGCGTCGGCGGCGGGGTGGTGGCCGGAGGGGTGTTGCACCGCGGCGCCGACGGAGTGTCGGGGGAGATCGGGCACATTCCGGTGGACCCGGCGGGAAGTCCCTGCGAGTGCGGTGGCACGGGGTGCCTGGAGACCGTCGCCTCGATCAGGGCGGTGCTCGACGCGTACCGCGCCAGGGGCGGGCGCGGCGACGACCTGCCCGCGCTGGCTGCCGCCGTGGAGGCGGGGGACCCGATCGCGCTTGGCCTGCTGCGCGACGTGGGCACCGAGGTCGGCCGGGTGCTCGCCGCGCTGTCCAACGCGCTCGGGCCCAGGGTGATCGTCGTCGGCGGCGAACTGGCCGAGATCGGCGCGCCGCTCCTGGGGCCCGTCCAGGAGGCCCTGGACGCGGGCGCGGTGCCGATCTCGCGTCACCGGCTGACCCTGCGCCGGTCGGCGCTCGGCGACGCCGCGGGCGCCTTCGGCGGCGTCGCCCTGGCGCTCGGGGAGTCACCGCTGCTGTCGCGCTACCCGGCCGCGGAGCCGGAGCCCGGCCCCGTGGATTCACCCGACGGCAGGTACGGCGGGGTCGCGGCCCGATCACGCCTGGCCCTGACCCCGCTGTCCTGAAAGCTCTCAGCCGAGGGTGACGGGCAGCGTCTTGATGCCGTTGATGAAGTTGGACCTCAGCCGCGTGGCCTCGCCGCTGCGCCGGATGCCGGGCAGGCGCTGGGCCAGCACCTCGAACAGCACCCGAAGCTCCAGCTTGGCCAGGTGGTTGCCGAGACAGAAGTGCGCCCCGCCGCCGCCGAAGCCGATCTGCGGGTTGGGGTCGCGGCCGATGTCGAACGCGTCGGGCCGCTCGAAGACCTCCTCGTCCCGGTTCGCCGACGCGTAGAAGACCACCACCTTGTCGCCCTCGGCGATCTTCTGGCCGCGGATCTCGGTGTCCGCCGTGGCCGTACGCCGGAACAGGTTGACCGGAGACACCCAGCGGACGATCTCGTCGGCGGCGGTCCTGGCGAGGGAGGGGTCGTCCACCAGGCGCTTCCACTGGTCCGGGTGCTCGAAGAGGGTCAGCATGCCTCCGGACGCCGCGTTCCTGGTGGTCTCGTTGCCCGCCACGATCAGCAGCAGGACGAACAGGTCGAACTCGTCCTCGGTGAGCGTCTGCCCGTCCTCGTCGGGCTGCAGCAGCTTGGTGACGATGTCGTCGCGCGGGTCCTGCCTGCGCGCCGCGGCCAGCGTGTGAGCGTACGAGTAGACCTCGAAGGCGGCTGCCTGTCCCTCCTCGGGGCTGGTGGAGTAGTCGGGGTCGTCGCTGCCGATCATGCGGTTGGACCACTCGAAGATCTTGTCCCGGTCCTCGACCGGCGCGCCGAGCAGCTCGCAGATCACGTACAGCGGGAGCGGCGCGGCGATGTCCCGCACGAAATCGACCTCGGGCTTGCTCTGGACCTCGTCCACCAGCGCGTGGCAGATGTCCCGGATGTGCTCCTCCAGCCGCCCGATCTGGCGCGGGGTGAAGCCGCGGTTGACCAGCGAGCGGCGCCGGGTGTGGTCCGGCGGGTCCTGGTTGAGCATCATCAGCCGCTGGAACTCGCGCTGCTCCTCGGGCATCTCGTCGAACAGCGCCAGTTTCCGTGCCGAGGAGAACAGGTCGGAGTGACGGGAGACGTGGACGACGTCCGCGTGCTTGGTGACCGCCCAGAACCCGGGCCAGTCGCCCTGTCCCTCGTGCCAGTAGACGGGCGCGTTGTCCCTGAGCCAGCGGAGCTGGTCGTGCGGCACCCCGCTGCGCGCGTAGCGGTCCTTGTCGACGAGGTTGATTTCCATGGCGTCCACCTAATCGGGTTTGGCTGCCCTTGGTAAGAGGGACGATCGCCCTGTCGGCGCCGAGCGATAGTGCGGTCAAGCGCTTGCTCGCAGTGTTCTGAAACGTGTTCTATTACGGGCGCGACGGGCCGTCAAGCGACCTCGAGGTGACGGATCGCTGCCACGCCTTGTCGGTGGGCTCTGGTACGACTGGGCGCATGGGTGTGAGCGTCGAGGAGTTCCTGGCCATGCTGGACCGGTTGCCCGAGGTCAGCCAAGGTGAAGGCGGTGACTGGGTCTCGTTCAAGGTGCGTGGCAAGGGCTTCGGCTACCTGTGGGAGCGCACCGAGACGGTGGGCCTCAAGGCGACGATCGAGGAGCAGATCGCGCTGGTGGCCGAGCGGCCCGAGGTGTTCGAGCCGCAGTTCACCGCCGGGCGTTTCGGCTGGGTCGTGGTCCATCTGGAGAAGATCGACCCTGACGAGCTGTTCGAGCTGGTCACCGAGGCGTGGTGCCTCACCGCGCCGAAGTCGCTCGTCGAGGCGCACGAATCCCGCTCCTAGCGGGGCGCGGCGGGGTGCCGTCACAGCGCGCGGCGCAGCCACTCCTCGACGCCCGCGATGTGGACGGCGGCCCAGGCCTGGGCGATCTCCGGCCGACGGCCCGCGATGGCCTCGCAGATGGCGGTGTGCTGCGCCCGCGTCGTCTCGGCCGCGCCCTCCTGGGTGAGGCCGCGCCAGATGCGGGCCCGCGCGGTCGGGCCGGAGATGCTCTCGATCAGCGAGCTGAGCACGGGGTTGCCGGAGCCCTGGGCGATCCGCTGGTGGAACCGCAGGTCGTTGGCGACGAAGTCCTCGGTGCTCGGCTCCTCGGGGAACGCGTCCAGGATGTCGCGCAGCTCGGCGATGTCCTCGTCGCTCATCCGGGTCGCCGCCATCGCGGTGGCCGCGGGTTCGAGGATGCGCCGCACCTCGAAGAACTGCAGGACCGTGTCGTCCTGGTGGAAGTCGACCACGAACGACAGGGCGTCCAGCAGCAGGCGTGGATCCAGGCTTGTGACGTAGGTGCCGTCGCCCTGCCGCACGTCGAGCACGTTGATCAGGGCGAGCGCGCGGACGGCCTCCCGCAGCGAGTTGCGTGACAGCCCCAGCCGCTCGGCCAGGTCGGCCTCCCGGGGCAGCCGGTCGCCCGGACCCAGCTCGCCCGACAGGATCATGTCCTTGATCCTGCTGATCGCCGCGTCGGTGACCGCCACGCCCCGTCTCCCTGCCGCGCGCCTTCATCCGGGGGCCGCGCTCAGCCCGTCTCGGGGAATTCTAGGGCTGGTGCCCTATTCCTCCTGGCCGGGCAGGGCGTCGATCCCGGCCTGGTGGTCGCCGAGCCGCTTGATGATCTCGGCCAGCTCGGCGCGGGTATGGATGCCGAGCTTGCGGTAGATGCGGGCGAGGTGGGTGTCCACGGTCCGTTTGCTGATGGACAGCTCGGTCGCGACCTGGAGGTTGCTCATGCCGCGCAGGACCAGGTCGGTGACCCGCATCTCCCCGGCCGTCAGGGGCGATGGGCCGTCGGCCTGCCCGCCGCGGGCTCGGCCGCCGACCGTTGCGAGGTTGCGCTCGGCGAGCGCGGCGAGCCGTACGGCGCCGCAGCCGTCGGCCAGCGCGTATGCCTCGTTGAGCGTGTCGTGGGCGCGGCGCGACTCCCCGGCGGCCTGCAGGGCGATGCCCAGGCGCAGCATCGCCCGGATGCGCTCCATGGCGCCGCCCGGCCCGTCGAGCACGGTCAGCGCCTCGGTGAGCAGGTCGAGCCTTCGACTGCCTTCGACGGTCGTGCTCGCGATGCTCAGCGCGCGGCCGATGCCGTCGGGAGCGCCCCAGGCCCGGGCCAGCTCGAGTTCCTCCTCGGCCAGGCGGTGGGCGGGCACGCGCTGGCCGAGCCGCAGGTAGGCCAGCGCCGCCTGGCCCCGCCAGCCCGCGCAGGCCGGGTTGACCACCCCCGCCGACAGCAGCTGCCGCCCGGCCTCCAGCAGGGCGCGCAGCCCCTCGCGCACGTCGCCCCTGGCGATCGACACCCGGCCCTGGACCTCCAGCAGGGTCCCCTGCAGGAGGGGGTGCACCGGTTCGCGCGCGGCGACCTCGTCGAACAGCGCGTGGGCGACGTCGAGTTCGTCGCGCTCGAGGAGCACGCGGGCCACGCAGGACACGGCGGCGACGTGCAGTCCGGAGGCGTGTGAGCCGCGCGCGAAGTGGATGGCCTCGCGGGCGTGCGCCAGCGAGGCGCGCAGCTCCCCCCTGCGGTAGGCGATGTCCGACAGCAGCGTGACGGCGAGGGCCTGCCCGGTCATCGAGGCGTGCGCCCGCGCCTCGGCGGCCACCTGCTCCGACCAGTACGCCGCCTCGTCCACGCGGCCCGCCCACAGCAGCGCCATGACCAGCGTCGGCGGGATCGGCCCGCCCCCGTCGAGGCAGCGCCGGGCCAGGGCCAGCGTGCGGTCGAGGTGCCTGCCCCTGGCCGCGCCGGACAGCGCGACGGTGGCGAGGTAGTCCTGCGCCCCCGCGCTGGCGGCGGCGCCCGGCTCGGCGTTGAGCTGCCGCATCGCCGCGCGTGAGCCGTACGACTGGCCGGTCAGCAGCGCCTGCGCGCTGAGCCGCAGCAGCACCTCGCGGTCGGGGAGCCGGCCGGACGGGTCGTCGTCGAAGCCCCGGGCGATGTCGCAGAAGGCCGCGGCGGCCTCCGGGGAGTTGAGCGTGAGCAGGGCGGTGGCGAAGGGCGCCAGGGAGTCCGCCCGCTCGCCGGTGTCGCCGGCGAGGGCGGTCACCGTGCGGAAGTGCCGCAGGCAGGCGGGGACGTCGAGGTGCACCTCGACGGCGCCCAGCTCGGCCGTCACCTGCAGGACGGCCTGGTCCTTGGCGGTGGCGAGCGCGCGGTGGAGATAGCGGGTCGCGTCCTCCCAGGCGTTCTCGGAGACCGCCTCCTTCGCGGCCTCGCGCAGCACCGACACGGCCCACGGATCGCCGGTGGGGCTCGCCGACAGCAGGTGCCGGGCCGACCGCTTGGGCGGCGAGCCGAGGCGGTGCAGCAGCGAGGCCGCCCGCCGGTGCATCTCGTCGCGCGCCCGGGGGTCCATGCGCGCGAGGATCGTCGACTGGACGAGGTCGTGCGTGAACCGCTGTGGGGGGCTGCCCTCCAGCAGGCCCGCGCCCGCGAGCGCGTGGCCCGCCTCCTCGGCCGCGACCGCGCCGTACCCGGCCAGCATCGCCGCCGTCTCCAGCCCGGCGTACGGCGCGATGATGGCCAGGCTCTGCAGGAGGGCGAGGAGGGACGGATACCTGCCGCTGAGCCATTCGAGGACGGTCTCCGACAGGGCCGTCGCGCCGATCCGCAGCACCCGGGGCAGCTCCGACCGGTCCGGCAGGACGTCGGCGGCGGCCAGCCGTCCCGCCGTCTCCAGCAGGAGCAGCGGATTGCCCTTGGTCAGGCGGTGGCAGGCCGTCACGATCTCGTCGTCCACCGGGGCGCCCAGCGCCGACTCCATGAGCGTGGCGGCGCATCTGCGGCACAGCGCCGAGGGCCGCAGCGACCGCGCGTACGGCAACGCCAGGATGTCCCGCACCGCGTCGCCGGCGCTGCGGTCCTCCACGTCGCAGGTCAGGATCATCGCGATGGGCAGGCCGTCGAGCCGCCTGGCGATGTAGGAGCACCACTGCGCCGACTGCGGGTCGGCGTGGTTGAGGTCGTCCACCGCGATGATCAGCGGCTGTCCCGCGGTCAGCGAGCGGGTGGCCCGGTAGAGGTCGTCGAGCAGCGTGGCGGGCACGACGGGCGCGCTCCCGTCGTACGGCACCGCCGCCAGTGCGGGCGCGTGCACACCTCCGTCGAGGACGGCGGCGGGGGCGCCGGGGTCGGCCCGTTTCGAGCCGCTCATCATCGGGTCGAACAACTGCCGGACGATGCCGAACGCGAAGGAGCGCTCGTCGGCGTGGCCCCGGGCGCTGAGCACGACACCGCCCGGCCTGCGCGCCAGCGCCGCGTGCAGCAGCCGGGTCTTCCCGATCCCCCGCGTTCCCTGAATCACCAGTACGGCCGGTCTCCCTTCGGCAAGCCCGGCCAGTACCTCGTCGACGACCCCTAGCTCCTTGTCCCGGTGCAGTAGTACCGGCCGCCCTGAGGCCATCCCTACCCCCGGAGCACATACTGATTTTTCTCGACATACGGATCATGCCGGACAGGGCCAGCGGGTTGTCAATACTTGAAATCGGGATGAGTAAACACAATATTGCTGACTCATGAAAGCAACCTTTTGTCATGATTTCCTGTCCGCCGGATAGGGGAGACCGCCCGGCCATGCCGAAACCCCTGCGGCGTCGGCGATGCGGGCGGCCGAATCATCGCGGCAGGTCGGCGGCCCAGGCTCCGGGAGGCGGTGCGCATACGTATTCCGTCGTGCCGCCCGCGGTACGCATCGCCGTACGCACGGGTCCGGATCCCGCTTTCTGCGCGGCGCGCGTACGTATGCGTCGGCGCGATGACAAATACGTCTTTACTTTTTGCGGAATCGGATGGAATTCTCCGCTCATCGGCTAATCGCGCAGTGAATGGCGGGGGGCATGGAACGGCCACGGCTCAAGGCGCACTTCACCACCGAAGTCCTCGACGACGCGAAAGTCTTCCTTCTGGCGGAAGGCCAGCACTATCTCGTACGCGGCGCGGGCTCGGGCCGCGTCCTTCCCTATCTCGACGGCCGGCACACGGTGATGGACATCGTCCAGGCCCTCGCCGGCGAACTGTCGCCGGCCCAGGCGGTGCTCGCCATCCGGCGCTACGAGGCCGCCGGTCACCTGGCCGAGGGCCGACCGCCCCTGACCGACCCGGTGCTCGCCTTCTGGGACGCGCAGGGCGTCGACCCCGCGGCCGTCGTCACGGCCCTGGAGCAGACGTCCTTCCGGCTGTTCGCGGGCGCGGGCGTCGACCCCGGCCCGGTCGAGGCGTTGTTGCGCGAGCACGGGCTGCGCACGGATCCGGACGGCGACGGCACGGTCGTGGCGGTGGTCGACGACTACCTGGACCCGGGCCTGGAGGAGCTCAACGCCGAGTGCCTGGCGGCCGGGCGGCCCTGGGTGCTGGTCAGGCCGGCCGGCACCGTGGCCTGGCTGGGACCGCTGTTCCAGCCGGGCAGCACGGGCTGCTGGGCCTGCATGTCCCAGCGGATTGAGGGCAACCGGCAGGTCGAGCGCTACCTCGCGGGCAAGCGGGGGGACGGGCTGGCGCCGTACCACCCGGTGCGCGAGGCCCTGCAGGGCGGCGCCGCGGCGGTGGGCGGGCTGCTCGCGGCCGAGCTCGTGCGGACGGCCGCCACGGGCCGGCCATCGACCCTGCAGGGCAAGATGATCACTGTCGACCTGCGCACGCTCACCAGCGCCGAGCACCAGCTGATCCGGCTGCCGCAGTGCCCGGTGTGCGGCGACCCCTCGCTGATCCGCGAGCGCGAGCCGAAGGTGACGCTCGCCGCCCGGTCCGCCCGGCACGTGACCGACGGCGGCTACCGGGTCGAGCTGCCCTCGGCGACGTACGCACGGCTGGAGCGGCACATCAGCCCCTACCTGGGCGCGGTCACCCGGCTGCGCCCGTGGGCCGACGAGGACAACGGCGTGACCTACAGCTTCACCGCCGGTCACAACTTCGCGATGCTGGGCGACAACATGGACCTGCTGCGCCGCAACCTGCGCGGGCAGAGCGGCGGCAAGGGCCGGACCGAGATCCAGGCCAAGGTCAGCGCCCTGTGCGAGGCGATCGAGCGCTACTCGGGTGTGTGGCGCGGCGAGGAGCCGGTGCTCAAGGCGGCCCACGCCGACCTCGACGAGGGTCTCGCGGTCCACCCGAGTGACCTGCTGCTGTTCTCCGACAAGCAGTACGGCAACCGGGACGCCTGGAACAGCGACCCCTCGCACCGGCTGCACCTGGTGCCCGAGCGGTTCCGCACCGACCTGCCGCTGGACTGGTCGCGGGCCTGGTCGCTGACCGCCGACGAGGAGCGGCTGGTCCCCGCCGGCTACGCCTGGTACGGCCATCCCGACCTGGAACGCCACTTCTACTGCGTCGGCGACTCCAACGGCAGCGCCTCCGGCAACACGCTGGAGGAGGCGATCCTCCAGGGGTTCTGCGAAATCGTGGAGCGGGACGCGGTCGCGCTGTGGTGGTACAACCGGGTCCGGCGGCCCGCCTTCGACCTCGACTCGCTCAAGGACCCGTACGTCGACACGTTGCGCGAGTTCTACGCCGACATGGGCCGCGGGCTGTGGCTGCTCGACCTGACCACCGACCTCGGCGTCCCGGCCTTCGCCGGCGTCTCCCACCGGCTCGACCACCCGGTGCAGGACGTCATCGTGGGTTTCGGCGCCCACCTCGATCCCCGGATCGCCGCGCTGCGGACGCTGACCGAGGTCAACCAGTTCCTCCCGTCCGTACGCCGCAGGGACGAGAACGGCGAGACGATCTACCACGACGACGACATCGCCACGCTCCGCTGGTGGAAGGAGACCACCCTCGAGAGCGACCCCTGGCTGCTGCCCGATCCCGCGCAGCGCCCCCGCACGCTCGCGGACTACCTGGTGTCCGAGGGCGCCGACCTCGCGGCCGACGTGGAGACCTGCGTCGCCCGGGCCGCCGCGTGCGGCCTGGAGGTGATCGTGGTCGACCAGACGCGGCCGGATCTGGAGCTCAACGTCGCCCGGGTGCTGGTCCCCGGCATGCGGCACTTCTGGCGCCGGCTCGGCCCGGGCCGCCTGTACGACGTCCCGGTGGCCCTCGGCTGGCGGACGGAACCGGCTCTGGAGGATGAGCTCAACCCCACCAGCGTCTTCTTCTGACCCGATAGGGGGAGCCCATGCACACCGTTCAGGTGCGGCTGCGCCGCGACGCCGGCCTGTCCGAACCGGAGGAGACGCCGGGGGCGGTCACCCTGGCCACGCCGTTCGGCCCCGCCGCGCTGCGGGGCCTGCCTCCGGGCACGGTCGCCGCGCTGCGCGCGCTCGCCGGCGGCGCGAGCGAGGACGAGCTGGCCAGGACCGTCACCGAGCACGACGGCGACGGCGGGCTGTTGCGCTGGCACCTGCTGCTGCGCAAGCTGTCGGCCGGGGCGTTGCTGGAGCGGGCCGTCCTGGTGCCGTCCGGCGGGAAGGTGGTGCCGTCCGGCGGAGAGGTGCTGCCGTCGGGCGGTGAGCCGGTGGCCGTGCTGCGCCCCTACGGCGGCGGCCCGCTGCGCCCGGCCGCGCCGCTCGCCGCGGACGCCCGCGTGCGCCTGTCGAGGTTCGCCGTCGCGGCGCCGGAGGACGGCAGGCTCGTGGTGCGCGCGCCCCGCAGTCCCCTCGGGGTCGAGCTCGCCCCGGCCGCCGCCCCGCTGCTCGGCCTGCTCGCGGACTGGACGACCCCGGCCGGCCTGGCCTGCCCGGGCCTGGCGGCCGGGACCACGGCGGCGGTCCTCGGCCTGTTCGCCGACGCCGGGCTGCTGGTGCGGCCGACGCCGGAGGGGGAGGACCCCGAGCGCGGCGCCGCCCCGCTCGCCCAGTGGTCGCCCGCCGACCTGTGGCTGCACACCCGCACCCGGGAGCCGCGCACGACCGGGCGCTACGGCGGGACCTATCCCCTGCGGGGCGTGCAGGATCCGCTGCCGGTGGCGCCGCCCGCCTTCGCCGGCCCCCGGATCGCCCTGGAGCCGCCGGACCTGGACGTGATCGCGAAGACCGAGGCGAGCCTGACCGAGGTGCTGGAGGCCCGCCGCTCGATCCGCGAGCACGACGCCGCCGACCCGATCACCCTGGACCGCCTGGGCGAGCTGCTCTACCGCACGATGCGCCAGCGGCGCACGTTCACCGGGGAGGACGGCCAGGAGCTGGCCGACCGGCCTTACCCGTCCGGCGGCGCCGTCCACGAGCTGGAGGTCTACCCCCTCGTCGTCTCCTGCGAGGGGCTGGAGCCCGGGCTGTGGCACTACGCCGCCCACGCGCACGTGCTGGAACGGGTGGCCGATCCCGGCCCGGCGACCCGGACGCTGCTCGACCGGGCGAGGGCGGCGGCCATGATGACCGAGGACCCGCAGGTCCTGCTGATCGTGACCGCCCGCTTCGGCCGGGTCATGTGGAAGTACGAGACCATCGCCTACTCGCTGATCCTCAAGCACGTGGGCGTGCTCTACCAGACCTTCTACCTGGTGGCCACGGCCATGGGCCTGGCGGTCTGCGGGCTCGGCGGCGGGGACGCGGCGGAGTTCGCCGCGGCCAGCGGGCTCGACCCGCACACGGAGGGCAGTGTGGGCGAGCTCCTGCTCGGCAGCAGACGGGGCGGTGCGACGGGGACGCCGCCGGGATGGTCCCCGGAGGTGCCGGCGTGAAGTTCCGGTTGAAGGCCCTGCAGCGGATGCGGGAGCCCGACGAGCTCGACTCCCCGACCCTGCTCGCCTCCCCGCGCGGCTGGATCGCCACGTTCGTCGTGCTCATCGTGGTCGTCGCCGCGGGGGTGTGGTCGTTCGTCGGCCGGCTGCCGGTCACCGTCACTGCCAAGGGCCTGCTGACCCATCCGGCGGGCACCGCCCAGCTGCAGAGCCCGTACACCGGCACCGTGCGGACCATGATGGTGAGTCCCGGCCTGCGGGTGGTGCGCGGGCAGGCGGTGGCGGAGGTCCTGCGGGCCGACGGCACCGTGCGCACCGTGAGCAGCCCGTTCACCGGCGAGGTCGTCACCACCTCGGCGAGCGAGGGCGCGATGGTCCGCGAGGGCGACGGGCTGCTCGCGATGGAGCGGACCGACGCTCCCCGCGACCGCCTGGTCGCGATGCTGTTCGTGCCGGGCGACCACGCGCTCGGCATCGCCCCCGGCCGCATGGTCGACCTCGCGGTCTCCAACGCCCCGCCCGGCGTGTTCGGGCTGCTGCGCGGCAGGGTGACCTCGATCAGCCCCTACCCGCTGATGGCGGAGGGCGTCGCCGGCCTGGTCGGCGGGGACCTCGCGGCCCGCGGCTACGCCACCGCGGAGCCGCCCCGCCTGGTGGTCGTCGACCTCGTCCCCGACCCCGAGACCACCTCCGGCTACTCCTGGACGACCGAGACCGGTCCCCCGATGAAGCTGCGGTCGCAGGTCACGGTGACGGGCACTGTCACGCTCAGCAGCCAGACGCCCTTCAACCTGCTCCTCGGACGCTGAGAAGGAGACGGATGAGCCAGGTCACGGCCCCCCGCGCCGACGCCTCACCGCCCCGCGCCCCGCGCAGGCGCGATCCCCGCAAGCGGGGCGGCCGGCGCGGGAGCACGCCGACCGTCATCCAGATGGAGGCCGTCGAGTGCGGGGCCGCCGCCCTCGCCATGGTCCTCGGCCACTACGGCAGGTTCGTGCCGCTGGAGGAGCTGCGGGCCGCCTGCGCGGTGTCCCGGGACGGTGCGAAGGCGTCCAGCGTGATCGCCGCCGCCCGCAAGTACGGGCTGGAGGCCAAGGGCTTCCAGATGGAGCTGGACGACCTGCGCGACATCGTCAAACCGGCGATCATCTTCTGGGCGTTCCAGCACTTCATGGTCGTCGAGGGAATCCGCACCCGCTTCGGCAGGCCGGTGGTGGCGGTCAACGACCCCGCGAGCGGCCCGCGCCTGCTCGACTGGGACGAGTTCGACTCCGGCTTCACCGGCATCGTGCTGACCTTCGAGCCCGGGCCCGGGTTCCGGCCCGGCGGCCGGCCCACCCGGGTGGCCGAGGCGCTGCTGTCGCGCCGCATGTCCTCCGGCCGGGCGCTGCCGCTGGTGCTGCTGGCCAGCCTGCTGCTGGTCGTGCCCGGGATCATCGCGCCGGCGTTCAGCCGGGTGTTCATCGACCACATCCTCACCGGCCGCGACCCCGGCTTCATCCTGCCGCTGCTGTTGGCGATGTCGATGACCGCCCTGGCGATGTTCGTGCTGACCTCGGTCCAGCGGCACTATCTGCTGCGGATGGAGATACGGATGGGGCTGGTCAGCTCCGCCCGTTTCTTCCGCCATCTGCTGCGCCTGCCGGTGGAGTTCTTCCTGCAACGCAGGCCCGCCGAGGTCGCCAGGCGGGTGTCGGCCAACGACACGGTCGCCGAGATCCTGTCCAGGGACCTGGCGATCACCGTCGTCAACCTCGTGCTTGTGCTCTTCTACGCGGTCGTCCTGATCCGGTACGACCTGCTGCTCGGCCTCATCGGCGTGGGCATGGCGCTGCTCAACATCCTGGTGCTGCGGCAGGTGTCCAGAGCCAGGACCGACGCGGTGGCCGCGCTGCGGGCCGATCTCGGCAACCTCACGTCGGCCACCTTCAACACCCTGCAGCTCGTGGAGACCGTGAAGGCCACCGGGGCCGAGCCCAGCGCCTTCCAGCGGTGGGCGGGCTTCCTGGCCAAGGCCGTGACCGCCCGGCAGCGGCTGGGCGTGCCCAGCGCGGTCATCACGGTCGTGCCTCCGCTGCTCGCCGGGGTCAACAGCGGCCTCATCCTGCTCGTCGGCGGCCTGCGGGTGGTGGACGGCGCGGTCAGCGTCGGCCTGCTGGTGGCCTTCCAGAGCCTGCTCGGCGCGCTGTCGCGGCCGGTCACCCAGCTCACCAACCTCGGCGGGCGCCTGCAGGACATCTCGGCCGACATCACCCGGCTGTACGACGTGGAGCGTCACCCCCGCTCGCCCGTCTTCGACCGGCCCGACAGGCCCGCCGGCAGCCGGCTCGACGGGGCGATCACCTTCGAGGACGTGACGTTCGGGTACAACCCGCTGGCCAAGGCGGTGATCAAGGACGTGTCGTTCTCGGTGGTGCCCGGCCGGCGGGTGGCGATCGTCGGGAGCTCGGGAAGCGGGAAGTCGACCATCGGCCGGCTCGTGGCGGGGCTGTACCGGCCGGCGTCGGGCCGGGTGCTGCTCGACGGGCGCGACCGCGAGGAGATCTCCAGGACCGAACTGGCGGCCTCGGTCGCGTACGTGGACCAGGACATCTCGCTGTTCGAAGGCACGGTGCGCGACAACCTCACGCTGTGGAGCGAGGACGTCTCCGACGAGGTCGTCACCGCCGCGCTGCACGACGCGGCCATCTTCGACGTCATCTCCGCCCGCCCCGGCGGTCTCAACAGCCGGGTGCGCGAGGGCGGGCGCAACTTCAGCGGCGGGCAGCGCCAGCGGCTGGAGCTGGCCAGGGCGCTGGCCACGCAGCCGACCCTGCTCGTCCTCGACGAGGCGACCAGCGCGCTCGACCCGGAGACCGAGCGGGTGATCGCCGACAACCTGCGCCGCCGGGGATGCGCCTGCCTGATCATCGCCCACCGGCTGTCGACCGTACGGGACGCCGACGAGATCCTCGTGCTGCACCAGGGCGAGGTGGTGGAGCGCGGCACGCACGAGGATCTCGTGCGCCTCGGCGGGCACTACGCGCGGCTGATAGAGAACGCCCAGCCGGGCGGTGAGGGAGCGGACCAATGAGCGTCTCGACCGTCACGCCGTCCTCGGCGTTCTCGCCGTTCTTCACCGACGCGGCCACGCCCATCGACTACTCGGCCGACCGGCTGCTCGTGCTGGCCGACCTGCGCGAGGTGCTGCTGGTCGAGCGCGGCGCGGTCGACCTGTTCGCCGTACGCCTGGAGAACGGCAGGCCGGTCGGCAGGTGGAACTACCTGTGCCGGGTGCGGCAGGGCGCGCTGGTGCTCGGCTCGCCCCGGGGGCCCAGGCACAGCATCGTCGGGCGGCCGGTGCTCGGCACCCGCGTGTCGCGCCTGCCGCTGGCCCGGCTGGAGGGCCTGTCGGCCCGGCGCGTCGACGGCCCGTCCGAGTCGGGGAAGGCGGTCCGCGCCCTGCCCACCCGCGAGTACGGCCTGGCGGTGCGCGAGTTCGTGCGGGGCCTGGAGGCCGGGGTGGTGGCGCTCGCCGCGTCGATGCGCGACACGCTGCCCCCCCGCGACTTCGTCCCGCTGTCGCCGCACGAGCCCACCGTCGTCCGCAAGGGCGAGGCCGTCCGGTCGGTCGACGGCGTCCGGTGGATCACCGTAGAGGACGGCGTGGTCGAGATGCCGGAGGGCGTCGCCGGTCAGCTCAGCGCGGGCGCCGAGGTCTGCGTCACCGAGCGGGACTGGCTGGCGGCGCTCGGCCCGGCCCGGCTGCGCGCCCGGTCGACCCTCGACCTGCTGGGCGCGGGCGAGCTGTGGCACCGGTGGGTCGAGCACACCACCCGCTTCCTCTACATGATCGATCGGCGGATCGAACGCCGGAACTCGACCGAGCTGAGGGCGCTGACGAGCCGGGCCGAGCGGGGCGGGGACGTGCTGCGCAGCACCGCCCGCGGGTTCGACACGCTGGTGCGCGACACCGAGGCACGGGTCCGTCTCGCCGACGTGGCAGGGGACCCGCCCGCGCTGGCCGCCGCGCGCCTGGTGGCCTCGCACGCCGGCTTCTCGGTGACCGCGCCCCCGCCGGGAGGCGCGCACGGCGGCCGGATCGACCCGCTCCAGGCCATCGCGCTCGCCTCAGGCGTGCGCACCCGCCGGATCAGGCTGGACGACCGCTGGTGGCGGCGGGACATCGGGGCGATGGTGGGCTACCGCTCCTCCGACGGGGCGCCGGTGGCGCTGCTGCCCATCGGGTCGCGCTACGTCGTGGCCGCGCCGGGGGAGGAGCGCGTCACCCCGGTCACCGCGACGGTGGCCGGCACGCTGACCCGGCACGCCGACGTGCTGTACGAGCCGCTGCCGCCGACCGTCACCGGGGTGGGCGGGCTGTTGCGGTTCGGCCTGGCCAAGAACCGCAAGGACCTGTGGACCCTGCTCAGCCTCGGGACGCTGGTGGCCTGCATCGGCCTGCTGGTGCCCGCCATGACCGGCCTCGTGCTCGGCACATACGTGGCCAGGGCCGAGCGCGAGATGATCGTGCAGGGCGCGCTGCTGGTAATCGCGGGCTCGCTCGTGGCGGCCGCGCTGTCGGTGGTGCAGAACTTCGCCGCGCTGCGCATCGAGGGCAGGTCGTCCTCCCGTCTGCAGGCGGGCGCGTGGATGCGGCTGCTGTCGCTGCCGGCCACGTTCTTCACCAACTACTCCACGGCCGAGCTGGGCACCACGGTCCTCGGCGTCAGCGCGGTGCAGGAGACGCTGTCCGGCGTCATGACGACGGCGGCCCTCGGCCTGTTCGCCGGCCTGGCCAACCTCGTGCTCGTCTACTTCTACGACGTGCGGCTGGCGCTGATCGCGACCGCGCTCGTGCTGGCCGGGGTGCTCGTGTGCGCGGTCGCCGGCTACTTCGAGGTGCGGCTGCAACGCCGGATCTACACCCACGAGCAGCGGCTGTCGTCGCGGGTCTTCCAGCTTCTGACGGCCGTGCCGAAGCTGCGGGTGGCGGCGGCCGAGGACCGGGCCTTCGGGGTCTGGTCGTCGGAGTTCCTCAAGGCGCGCAGCATCGGCGTGGCCGCCCGCCGGGTGCAGAACCTCGTCACGACCTTCAACGCCGGCTTCCCGCTGGTCGCGTCGGTCATCGTCTTCGCCGTGGTGGCCGGGCCGATGCTCGGGGACGTGACCGTCCCCGCGTTCCTGGCGTTCTTCGCCGCGTTCAACCTGCTGCTGGCCTCGGTGCTGCAGTTCACCGGCGCGGCGATCACCGCGATGAGCGTGGTGCCCATGCTGGAGCGGCTGCGCCCGATCCTGGCGGCCGAGCCGGAGGATCACGCCGGCAAGGCCGACCCGGGCGAGCTGTCGGGCCGGATCGAGCTGTCGCGGGTGTCGTTCCGGTACGGCGAGGACGGGCCGCTCGTCCTGGACGGGGTGGACCTGTCGGTCGAGCCCGGCGAGTTCGTCGCGGTCGTCGGCCCGACCGGCAGCGGCAAGTCGACGATCCTGCGGCTGCTGCTGGGCTTCGAGTCGCCGACCTCGGGAACGGTCCTGCACGACGGCCAGGACCTGGGCGAGCTGGACATCGGCGCGGTGCGCCGCCAGTGCGGGGTGGTCCTGCAGAACAGCGCGCTGCTCGCCGGCGACATCAAGGCCAACATCATCGGCAGCACCGACCACACGGTCGACGACGCGTGGGATGCCGCCGGCATGGCGGGGATCGCCGACGACATCGCGAACATGCCGATGGGCATGCACACGGTGCTGTCGGAGGGCACCAACACGCTGTCGGGCGGGCAGCGGCAGCGCATCATGATCGCCCGCGCCCTCGTCTCGCACCCCCGCATCGTGCTGTTCGACGAGGCGACCAGCGCGCTGGACAACCCCACCCAGAAGATCGTCACGGAGAGCACCCGCCAGCTCAACGCCACCCGGATCGTGATCGCGCACCGGCTCTCGACGATCAGGGACGCCGACAAGATCGTGGTGCTCGACCGCGGGCGCATCGTCCAGCAGGGCAAGTACCACGAGCTGCTTGAGGATGCCGACGGGCTGTTCGCCCGGCTGGCGCGACGGCAGATCTGAGGCCCGGGAACGCGCACGCCGCCGGCGGACCGGGACGGCCCGCCGGCGGTTCTCACGTGTTCAGTAGCGGGGCCTGCGGCTCAACACGATTCCGGCGATGAGGAACACCACGCCGAGCCCGCCGTACACGAAGGCGTGGGTGGTGGCGGGCGGCTTCACGCTGGCGTTGGCGACGGCCAGGCCGAGGCCCACGATGCCGCTGATGTAACAGAAGATCGCGACGAAGATCTTCCAGAAGGGGCTCATGACGTACTCCGATCGGACTCGGCGGGACCGCCCGGTGCGGTCCCGGCGACGACGAGGCCGAGCAGCATGACCCAGGCGTCGGGGTCGGCGCGGAAACGCCGCCACCGGTCGGCCGCCAGGGCGAGCTCGGGCAGGGACAGGGCCCCGGAGGCGACCAGCGGCGCCAGCCGCTCCGGGCCCAGGTGGGGGGCGAACGCCTCGGTGGGGCGGTCGTCGTTGGTGGTGGCGAACGGGCGCAGGACCACGTCGCCGAAGCCCGCACGGCGAAGGAGCCGGGTGAGCTTGCGCCCGATCAGCCGGTCGCCGCCCGCCTGCCGCTGCGCGCCGGTCATGCGGTTGTGGACGCCGGCCATCTCGGGGTACATCGGGTCGGCCAAGCCCCACAGCATCGCGTCCACCTCGATCACGATCAGCCGCCCGCCCGGCCGCAGCACCCGCAGGGCCTCGGCCACCACCGTCGCCGGGTCGGCCACGTGCTGCAGTACGTACCGGAGCAGGACGGTGCCCACGGCCCCGTCCGCCAGCGGCAGCCGTACGGCGTCGCATCCGAGCAGCGGAACCCGCGCGCCGGACGCGTGCGCCAGCAGCGCCGTGTCGATGTCGGCGGCCACCATGGGCAGGTCCGGCAGGGCGGCCCGCAGCCGCCGCGTGACCGCGCCGGAGCCCGCCCCGAGCTCCAGCAGCGGCGCGGGCAGGCCGACGTCGAGCAGGACGCGCAGCTCCTCGTCAAAGGAGAGCTCGGCCTGGGCCTCCAGACGCGCCAGCTCGCCGCGCAGGCCCCCGGCGGTCGTCGTGGCCGGGTCGTACGACCCGGCGCCCGTCACGGCGGTCACCGCGGCCTCGGGACCATGAGCATGCCGTGCCGGGGGCGCAGCGTGACCAGGGCCTCGGGCTCGACCGGGAAGCCGGGGACGAGCTCCGGGCGCACGGTGCGCAGCAGCACGGCCAGCACGAGGGTGGCCTCGACCATCGCGAAGTGGCGGCCGACGCACACCCGGGGGCCGCCCCCGAAGGGGAGGTACTGGTGGCCCGCGTGGGTGTGCTCGGCCGCGAACCGGTCCGGTGCGTACGTCTCCGGGTCGGGCCAGTACCGCGGATCCCGGTGGAGTACGTACGGGCTGACGCACACGAGCGTGCCGGGCGGTATCGGGTAGCCGTCGACGACGTCGGCCTCGACGGAGCGCCGGGAGATGAGCCACACGGGCGGGTACAGCCGCATGGCCTCCTTGATCGCCCGCTGGCAGGCCGTCAGCCGGGGCAGGTCGGCCGCGGTGGGGGTCCGGTCCCCGCCCAGCACCTCGTCCACCTCCGCGCGCACCGCCCGCGCGGCGTCGGGATGACGGTCGAGGAGGTAGAGCGTCCAGGTCAGCGCCTTGGCCGTGGTCTCGTGCCCGGCCATGACGATCGTCAGCACCTGGTCGCGCAGGTCGGTCGCGGTCATCGCGTGCCCCGAGGCCAGCATCGCGCCGAGCAGGTCGTGGCCCTCCTGCCCGGTGGCCCGGCGGGCGGCCACGATCGCCCGGGTGACGCCGTCGAGGAACGCCTTCGCCCGGCGGAACCCCTCCCGGCCCCCTCCCTCGGAGGCGGGGTCGAAGTGGCCGATGAAGCGGTTGACCTCGTCCACCGCCCGGCCGAAGCCGTCGCCGACGCCCGCGATGTCCGCGCCGAGCATGGCCCGCGCGATGACGGTGAGCGTGAGCGCGGTCAGGTCGTGGTCGACGCGTACGGCCTCGCCGTCCTCGCCGGCCCGCCGCCACCGGCCGGCCAGGTGGGCCGCGGCGTCGGTCATGACCTGGTCGAACCGCTCGACCTCCGTCGGGCGGAAGGCCGGGGCGATCATCTTGCGCTGCCTGGCCCACTCCTCGCCGCCGCTGGTCAGCAGGCCGTTGCCGAGCAGGGGGCGCAGCATGTCGTCGTCGGGTGTGCGGTCCTTGGTGTAGTTGGCGCCGTTGTCCTTCAGCACGTGCCGGGCCAGGTCGGGCCGGTGCAGCATGTAGACGGCCGCGCCCTCGGCCTCGTGCCTCGTCACGTCGCCGTAGGCGGCCATCTCGGTGACGAAGCGCAGCGGGTTCTCCCGCATGCCGCGCAGGCTCTGGGCGCCGTCCGGACCCGGCGGCAGGGATACGTAACCGCTGTGCGTATCGGCCATGCCCACCCTCACTTTTTTGAATACGTATTCGCCGATGAATTGCGCATGCGATTCGGAGTGAATACGTACTCGGTGATATTTCCTGATCGGAGCATAGTCTGCGCCGTTCGCGTCCTCAATACTTATGCGAGTTGCCCGGAAATTAAGTCTGTGCGTTCCCGTCCGGCCGTGTAAGACTTCATTTCGAAAGCAGCGGGACACATTGCCCGCGAAAAAGCCGGGAGGCAGGCTATGTCGTTGGACCCGAGACAGCGCGCGGAATTCGTGAACGCGTACACCCGCGTTCTGATCACGGCGTGGTCGAGTGAGGAATACTCGGCCCGGCTGGACTCCGACCCCCGCTCGGCTCTGGCCGAGTCCGGGCTGGAGCTGCCGGCGGGAGCCGAGGTCGTGCTCGTCCGCAACATTCCCGAAGGCCACCACGACAGCAACATCGAGGTACAGGTCGCGCTGTGGGAGCGGGGCCTCGAGACGGGCCGTTTCGAACTGCACATCCCCGAGACGCCGCAGGTCGACATGGCCGAGCTCAACGAGGGCGACCTCGACTCCATCGCGGCCGGCGTGTCCTCGGCCGAGTCGATCGACATCAACTGCTGCTGCTGCCCCTGCTGCTGCTGCACCTGACGGTCACGACACACTCGGAGGGCAGATCATGTCCATGGTCGCCGAGCAGGCGAACCCCGTACACGTGCGCTCCCTGCGCAAGCGGTACGGCCCGGTGAACGCGGTCGAGGAGGTGGACCTCGACGTGCGGAGCGGCGAGGTGTTCGCCCTCCTCGGGCCGAACGGCGCCGGCAAGACCACCACGGTCGAGATCCTGGTGGGGGTTCGCCGGCGGACTTCCGGCGACGTGCGCGTCCTCGGCCGCGATCCGGCCGAGGACGCGCCCGAGTGGCGCGCGCGGATCGGCGTCGTCCCCCAGACGACAGGCGCGTACACCGACCTGACCGTGCGTGAGGTGGTCGAGCACTTCGCGGCGTTCTACCCCGCGCCGCTGCCGGTGGCCGAGGTGATCGACATGGTCGGCCTCGGCAAGCAGGCGCGCAAGCAGGCACAGACGCTCTCCGGTGGGCAGGCCCGGCGGCTGGACGTCGCGGTCGGCGTCATCGGGGACCCCGATCTGATCTTCCTGGACGAGCCGACGACGGGACTCGACCCCGTCGCCCGCAGGGAGGCGTGGGACCTCGTCCGCTACTTCACCGGCCGTGGCAAGACCACCGTGCTCACCACCCATTACCTGGACGAGGTCGAGGCGCTGGCGCAGCGGGCGGCCGTCATCGTCGGGGGGCGGGTCGTCGAGTCGGGCCCGGTCGCGGAGCTGGGCGGCCGGCGCGCGACACCCGCCGCCGTGAGCTTCGCCAGGACGGACGGGCTCGACAGGAGCCTGCCCGCGCTGCCGGACGACGCCGTGGTGGAGGAGGCGGAGAGTCTGGTGGTCGTACGCACGCACCACCCCACCGAGGCCATGGCCGCGCTGCTGCCCTGGGCGGCCGCCTCCGGCGTGCGCGAACTGCCGGACCTGCGCATCCACCGGCCGTCGCTCGAGGAGATCTACCTGGACCTCATCCGGAGCAACCAGGAAGGCGGTGTCGTGTGATGAGCGCTCCCAACGCGGCCCTCACCCAGGAGAGCGGCGCGGTGGTGCTCGATCCCGCCCGCTCGATCGTGTGGCGGGCGGCCGTCTCGCGGTCGTCGGTCGAGCTCAAGTCGTTCTTCCGCAACCGGCAGTCGCTCGTCTTCACGCTGCTGCTGCCCATCGTGCTGCTGGTCGTGCTCGGCTCCATCTTCTCGGGGACCGTGCCCGGCACCCACACCGACTTCAAGCAGATGTTCATCGCGGGCATCATCGCCTGTGGCGTGATGAGCGTCAGCTTCAACGGGCTGGCCATCAGCGTCGCCATCGAGCGGGACACCGGGATGATCCGCCGACTGGCCTCCAGCCCGATGCCGAAGTCCGCCTACTTCATCGGCAAGGTGGTCAGGGTGGCCGTGACCGGCACCCTGGAGACGGTCCTGCTGCTCGCGGTGGCCGTGCTGGCGTTCGGGCTGCCGCTGCCCTCGACCACCGCCCGCTGGGAGACGCTCGTGTGGGTGCTGCTGCTCGGCGCGGTGGCCTGCACGCTGCTGGCCGTGGCGTTCAGCTCGGTCATCCCCAACGCCCGGTCGGCCTCCGCCATCGTCACCCTGCCGTTCCTGGTGCTGCAGTTCATCTCGGGGGTGTTCTTCCCCTACAGCCAGCTGCCGGCGTGGATGCAGACGGTCGCGGCCCTGTTCCCGCTCAAGTGGATGACCCAGGGACTGCGCTCGGTGTTCCTGCCCAACGACTTCGCCCACGTCGAGCCCGCGGGCGTGTGGGAGCTCGACCGCGTGGCGCTCGTGCTGGCCGCGTGGTGCCTCGCCGGGCTCGCGCTGAGCTTCCTGACCTTCCGCTGGCGCGGGCCCAACGTCCGCTGACCGTCAGGAGAGCCGGATCCGGAACTCGCTCAGCCGGCGCGGCACGAGCACGGGCGCCCAGGCGGGCGGGGCGCCGTCCGGGCGGATCGCGGGGAAGCGCTCGGCCAGGCCGCGCAGCAGCAGCGCGCCGGCCTGCCGGACGAGGGGCGCGCCCAGGCAGAAATGGGTGCCGGCGCCGAAGGCGAGGTGGGGATTGGGAGACCGGGTCAGCACCAGGTCGCCGGGGCGGTCGAAGACGGCCGGGTCCCGGTTGGCCGCCGCGACCACGGCGAGCACCCGCGCCCCGGCGGGAATGACCGCGTCCCCGAAGGACACCTCCGCGGTCGTCACCCTCGCCGTGAAGGGGATGGGCGCCTCCAGCCGCAGCAGCTCGTCGACCGCCGTACGGGCGAGGTCGTCGCCGCCCTCACGCAGGGCCGCCAGCGCCTCGGGGCGAGGCAGCAGCCAGAACAGCGCGTTGCCCACCATCTCGGCCAGCGGGCGCCAGCCGCCGACGACGGCCAGCGAGAGGATGCCCAGCATCTCGGGCCGGGTCAGCCGCTCGTCCGCGGCCAGCCGCCCGATCGACCCGCCGGGCCCGTGCGCCACGTGCGCGTCGAGGAAGCGGGTCAGCTCGCCCATCGCCACGCGGCCCTCGCGCGCGGCCTGCGGCCCGGCCAGCGGGTCGAGGTTGACCGAGGCCCGCCGCGCCAGGTCCGCGAAGGCCGCCTCGTCCTCGCGCGGCACGAGCAGCGTCCGGGCCAGCACGCCGGTCGCGAACGGCTCGCCGAGGTCCCGGGTGACCTCGGCGGCGTCCGCCAGCCCGTCGAGCAGGCCGTCCACGACGGTGGCGATGCCGGCGGCGAGCTCGCGCACCGCGGCGGGGCCGAGCAGGGCCATGCCGGGGGCGCGCAGCCGGTTGTGCTCCGGCGGGTCAGTGGTCAGCATCGAGGCGGGCAGGTCGTCGTCGCGCACCCGCTCGCGCTGTCCCAGGGCGGCCGAGAACCGGGGGTCCCTGAGCGCACTCGCGCAGTGCTCGTGCGCCGTGAGCAGCCACATCCGGGACGTGACGTCGAAGTGGACCGGATCGTTGGCCCGCAGCCAGTCGTACGCCGGATACGGGTCGGATCTGCCGGCCGGCGAGAACGGGTGGGCCAGACCGGCCGGAAGCCGGCGGAGAGCGGTCATCGGCGGTCCCTCGGTGCTGAGGTCACAAGATCACAGGTCACAAGATCACGGCACGGCCACGCTACTACAGAGCGGCCGCCGTCGGGATGAATGCGAACAACTGCGGACCGAACGGGCCGATGGGAGGCAGCGATGCGGGTCGATGTAGTGGTCGTGGGCGCGGGTGTCAGCGGCCTGACCGCCGCACGGCGGCTGCGCGCCGCCGGTCTGGCCGTCACGGTGGTGGAGGCCAGGGAGCGCGTCGGCGGGCGGGTGCGCACCTACCGGCCCGGCGACGGCGGCCCCCCGATGGAGCTGGGGGCTCAGGTCGTCCACGGCGACCGCAACCCCGTGTGGGACGTGCTGGAACCGGACGCGGCCGAGCCGGTGTCGCCGGGCAAGGCTCTTGTCGCCGCGGCGGGGCGGGTGCTGCCGCTGGGCGTGCTGGCCCGGCGGGGACGGCCGCCGTGGGCGGTCGAGCAGAGCCTGCTGCGGGACCCGGGGGAGGACGTGCCCGTCGCGGGGCGGCTCACCTCCGGCGACCAGGCCGAGTGGCTGCGGCAGAACTGGGCGGCCGACCCCGAGTCCCTCAGCGCGGTGGGCATGGCCGCCGGACATCGCGCCGACGACGTCGGCGAGGGCCGATTCGCCGTCCGCGGAGGGTTCGACCGGCTGCCCGGCCTGCTGGCCCACGGGCTCGACGTACGGCACGGCAGCCCGGCCAGGAGCATCGCCTGGTCGCCGGGCCGGGTGGAGGCCCGCCTCGACGAGGGCGCGGTGACGGCCGCGGCGGCGGTGGTGACCGTTCCTCCGCCCGTGGTCGCGGGCGGGGCGCTCGCGATCGCGGACATGCCGGCCCGCAAGCGGGCGGCGGCCGAGTCGCTGCGCCTCGGCGACGCCTGGTGCGGGGTGGTGACGCTGTCACGGCCCGCCCCGGAGTCGGCCGTCGTGTTCGACGCAGAGGGCGGGCTGGGCTTCGTCACCTGCACCGCCGGCAGCTCGCGCGTCCTGGTGGTGGCCAAGGCCGGGGCCGCCGCGCGGGCGCGCGAGGCGGCCCGCGGAGGGCCGCCCCCGCTGGGCCGGGTGCTGCCGTGGGCCGGGGACGCCCGGTCCGAGCACGTCGAGGCGGCCGACTGGGGAGCGGACGCCTGGGCGACCGGTGCGTTCACCTATCCCCGGGTCGGCGGCCTGTGGGCGCGGGCGGCGTGGGCGGAGCCGATGGGCGGCACGGTGTTCTTCGCGGGCGAGGCCACGGCGGCCGGTGTCCCGATGGTTCAGGCGGCCATGGCCAGCGGCGACCGCGCGGCCGGAGAGGTCCTGGAGGCGGTAGGGCGATGATCGGAAAAGTACACACAGGCTGGTATCTGCTGGCGTTCGAGGAGGAACTCGCCGAAGGGCTGAACCCCCTGCTGCTCGGCGGGCGCAGGCTGCTCGCCGTACGGGACGGGTCGCGCGTCCGGGTGTTCGACGGGCTGTGCCCGCACCGGGGTGCGGCCCTCGGCCACGGCGGCACCCTGGACGGCGATTGCGTCATCTGCCCCTTCCACGGCAAGCGGGTGGCACTCGGGGACACGGCGCGACGCTGGTCGGTCGCCGAGTACGCGGTCGAGCGGGCGGGCGCGGCGGTGTTCGTGCGGCTGTCCGCGGATGACGACCGGGGCTTCCAGCGGGCCATCAAGGAGGTGGCCGACGGCAACATCGTCGTGGGTGCGGTGATCCAGCCGGTGGCGGTTCCTTCGGAGTACGTGGTGGAGAACGCCTTCGACGCCGAGCACTTCCACCAGGTCCACCTCGTGCCCCGGGTGATCGGCATGCGGGTCTCGCCCTGCCCCGACGGCGAGCTGGCGATCGAAGGGGAGTTCCGCACCAAGGCCCCGCCGTGGGAGCGGGAGCGCCGGCTCGACTTCGCCTCCCGGTTCTACGCCCGGGCCTTCAGTCCCAGCCTCGTCGTGACCGAGCTGGGCACCGCGGACGCGCCGTACACGATCATCACGGGCGCCGTGCCCACCTCCGGCGGCTGTGTGGGGCGGGTCGCCATCGCACTGCCGCCGGAGCGCGCCGAGGCGCTCGACGCGCTGGTCCACGGCGCGCGGTACGCCTTCGAGCAGGACCGCGTCGTCTGGGACCACCTCGATCCGGACGCGCCGCAGCGCTACGACGCCGGCGACCGGCCCGTGCTGGCCTTCCGCCGGTTCTGCGCCACCTTCGGCGCCGTTCCGCCGGCCGGAACCCCTGCCGCGGCGGTGACGGGGGAGCCGGTGTGATGCGGGTGCACACGAGCGGGAGCGGCCCGGCCCTGCTGTGGCTCCACGGCTACACGATGGACTCCTCCACCTGGCGCGACCTGTGGGCGCTGCTGCCCGGCCGGCGGCACGTCGGCGTCGACCTGCCGGGCCACGGAGGGTCCGGTCCGATGCGGCCCGGCACGACGCTGCCGGGCCTGGCGGCCGAGATCGCGGCCGTCGCGCGGGCCGAGGGGGCGCACGACGTCGTGGCCCTGTCCTTCGGGTCGCTGGCGGGGATCCAGCTCGCCGTGGACGCGCCCGACGTCGTACGGCGCCTCGTCGTGGCGGCTCCCACCATCGCGGGCGCCCCCAGCGAGCCGGGGACGGCTCCGCGTTACCGCGAGCTGATGGCGTTGCGGCGGGCCGGCGCTGACGGCGCCGCGCTGGCGGACGTCTGGATGTCCTCCCCGCCCGACATCTTCCGCGGCACCCAGGCGCACCCCCGGCTGCGGGCGAGCCTGCGGACGGTCATCGCCCGGCACGGCTGGGACGAACTGCGCACCGGCGCGATGGCGGCGTTCCACCGGCACACGCACACCGACGAGGCGCTCGGCGCGATCAGGGCCGACACCCTGGTCCTTGTCGGGGACGCCGAGATGCCGACGTTCGCGGCCAACGCCGACCGGCTGGGCGCGGTCGTCCCCCGCTGCCGGGTGGTCGAAATGGCGGACGCCGGCCACCTGTGCCTGATCGAGCGCCCGGCGGCCGCCGCGCGGCTCATCTGGTCCCACGTGGAAAGGAGCCGGGCAGGTGCCCAGGCGTGAGACGTACGCGCAGGGCTCGCCCTGCTGGGTGGACTACATGGCGGCCGACCCGGAGGGAGCGCGGGACTTCTACGCGAGCCTGTTCGGCTGGACCTTCGACGAGCCCGAGGAGTACGGCTATCGCCTGGCGCGGCAGGCCGGGGAGGTCGTCGGAGGATTCGGCCGGGTGCCACCGGGACGGGGGTTGACGCCCACCTGGAACACCTACCTCGCGGCGAAGGACGCCGACGCGGTGGCCGGGCGGGTAGCCGTGCTCGGCGGCACGGTGGTGTTCGGGCCGCTCGGCGCCGGCGAGGACGGGCGGTTCCTGTTCGCGGTCGACGCGACGGGTGCGTCGGTCGGTTTCTGGCAGGGGCACTGGGCGGAGGGCATCGTCCTGGTCGACGAGTACGGCGCGACCTGCGGCCACGAGCTGTGGGCGGCCGATCCCGCCGCCGCCCGCGCCTTCTACGCGGGGCTCTTCGGGGAGGAGCCGGCGCACGGACGGGAGGTGCGCGGCGTGCCGCACGGCGTGTCCCCGCAGTGGGTGTCGTATTTCCTCGTGGACGACGTGCCCTCGACGGCCCTGGCCGCGGAACGGGCGGGCGGCCGGGTCGCCGAGGCGGGGGACGACGGGCGTGAGGCGGTGGTGCGCGACCCGTGGGGCGCGCTGTTCGGCGTCAGGGACGGCCGGTCCCGCTCCGCGGGCGGAACCAGATGAAGAACGCGGCCACGAGGAGCGCCCCGACGATCACGACGACCACGCCCACGGTCTTGTCGATCATCAGCGACACGACGACCGCGATCGCGTACACCAGCGGCACGATAAGGCGGATGTTGCCCAGTCCCATGACGGCTCCCCGAGGGAAAAAGAATTCGGCGAACGCATCATCGGCCATGTCCCGGGGGCCGTCCAGGGTGATTCCGGTTATTACGCATCCGGATCTCGGGGGCGTACGTATGCGTATTCCGGGGGGTCAGATATTCAGGCCGGGCCGCAGCACGAGCAGATAGAACGCGACCACCGCGGCGTAGCCGAAAAACGCCCACACGGGAAGCCGCCAGCCGGTGCCCGGCCTCTCCTTGCGTTCGTATGGCCGGCCCGCGCTGGGCGTCATGAATCCGACCAGCGCCATTCCCGGCCCCCAGCAGCCGAGGATGCCGTAGAAGACCACCTCGGGGTCGCCGCCGAGACCGGCGGGCACCAGCAGCGCCAGGCCGATCAGGTAGGGGATCCACAGGCGCGTCACGGCCGCCTTGCGGGCGTGTGGGGTGTCCAGGGGCACGCTCGCGGGCAGCGAGTCGAGGTACATCCGGCTGAGCGGCCGCGTGACCAGGTAGAGAACCGCCATCGCGACGGCGGCGACGAGGAACTGGACGGCGGCGGGCACATGGTAGAGACGGGCCAGAACCCCGGTGTCGCCCACCGCGAGCAGCGGTGTGACCACCAGGTAGCCCAGGAACGCCACGACGCCGGTCATCGCCAGCCACATCAGCAGCAACCGCGAATAGGAGGGCCCGCGACGGCGGTACAGCGCCCAGCAGACGAGGCCGGTGACGAGGCTGCCGACCGGGCCGGCGGCGGCCACCAGGGCCTCCAGCTCGCGGTGCGGCGAGGGCACGTGCAACTCGACGAATTGGCCGATGGCAGGATGGAACCCCGCCGCGCGGGCGGCCAGCGCGTGTGATCCCTCGTGCAGGAACACCTCGACGAGTTGCGCCGTCGCGTACGACAGGGAGAGCGGCCCCCAGGCCGCGCGGGCGGAGGGGATGCGCGGAGCGGCGGCGTCCCGCCGGGCCGCCGGGATCTCGGGGGTGCTCGTCACCCTGTCATGGAACCAGAACCGGCAGGGCCGGTCCAGGCGCTTTCCCGCAATTGGAATTTTCTTCCAATAAGACTGGAACTCGTTCTAGTGTGAGACGGCGGCCCGCCCATCTGGCATATCCGTCTTACCTGTGGCCGGGGACGTCGTGTCACCGCGGGGTCGCACGAATTTCATCGCGCGGCCGAGGAAAATCTAGAAACCCGCCAGCAGCCGCTCGGCGGCGATCTCGATGCGGTGCTGGATCTGCTCGTAGGTGCGCCGCCCGCGCAGCATCTCCAGCAACTCCTGCACCCAGACTCCCGACAGGGAGCCGGCGAGTGCGAGCTGGTCCTCCGCGGGAAGGTTCACCGTGCGGCCGTCGGTGGCGACGCGCAGCAGCAGGCTCGCCATCCGGTCGCCGAACGGCGCCTCCACCTCCGCCAAGATCAGGGAGCGGATGAGCGCGTCGGCGAGTTCGGGCTCGCGCATCAGGCCCCGGGTGGCCCTCATCAGCACGTCGACCGCGCGGCCGGCGGGATGGGCGGCGTGCGGCGGGCGCCGCTCGATGCTGGACTCCAGCAGGTCGATCTCCTCGCCGACCACCGCCACGACCAGGTCCATCTTCGAGGGGAAGTAGCGGTAGAGCGTTCCCAGGGCGACGCCCGCGCGCTCGGCGACCGTGCGCATCTGCATCGCCTCGACGCCGCCGCGGGAGGCGAGAGCGGCCGCCGCCTGGACGATGCGCCGGCGCCGTTGGTGCTGGCTCCGGGTGCGGACCCCGGGGGTGGCCGGGGCCGGATGACCGCCCGTGGCGGAGGGGCCTTCGGGAAGCGGTGGTGGGGCGTCGGCGACTGCATGCGAAGTGCGCATAGGAACACGTTATCTGATTTCCGCTCCTTCCGGATGGTTACCCGTGAGTCACAAAAGCGCTGGCGGCTATATGACTTTGGTGTTTCAACCCCGTGTCGTCGCCGGTTCGTGAGCCTCCCTCTGGACAGAGATTAGAATCCGTTCTAGTTTGCGGTTCTGGGTGGGGATCCCGCCCCGCAGACAGGTCCGTGGAACACGTGGGAGGTCCGGTGGACTTCGATCTCGACGAGACCCATGCGGAGTTGCGCGCGCTGGCCGCGTCGGTGCTGGACCGGGAGGCGGACCAGGCCAGGATCGAGGCGCACGAGCGCGGCGGCCGGCCGTACGACGCGGGGGCGTGGAAGGCACTGGCGCAGGCGGGCCTGCTCGGCGCGTGCCTGCCGCCCGAGGCGGGCGGCTCCGGGCTCGGCCCGCTCGCGATGGGGGTGATCCTGCGTGAGGCGGGGGCTCGCGTCGCGCCGGTCCCCGCGCTGCCCGGCCTGATCGCCGCACTGACCGTCGCCGGGCACGGGACGGACGCCCAGCGGCGGGCGCTCGCGCCGTTCGGCGAGGGGGAGGAGGTGCTGACCGTCGCCTTCCGCGAGGCCGGGGCGGGCCCGGGCGACCCGCCGGCCGCGATCGCCAGGGACGGCAGGATCACCGGGCGGCCCGGAATCGTCCCGTACGCCGCCGAGGCGTCGGCCATCCTCGTGCCCGCGCTTTCCGACGGCGAGGCCGCGCTGTTCCTCGTACGGCCCGGGGACGCGCAGGTGCGGCAGGTCCCGACGGCGACGGGGGAGCCCGCGGCCGTGGTCACCCTGGAGGACGCGCCGGGCGAGATGGTGGGGGAGCCGGACGGCGCGGCCGTCGCCGCGCTGCGGCTGAACACCCTGGCCGCCGTGACCGCGACCACCTCCGGGGTCCTCGCGGGCGCGCTCGCGCTGACCAAGGGACACATCGCCACGCGCAGGCAGTTCGACCGGGTGCTCGCCGAGTTCCAGGCCGTGACCATGCAGATCGCCGACGTCTACATCGCCTCACGTGCGCTCGACGTCGCCATGTGGACGGGCGTGTGGCGGCTGGGCGAAGGGCTGCCCGCGGAGCGGGACCTGGCCGTCGCCGCCTACAACGCGGCCGCGGATGCCGTACGGGCGCTCTACACCTGTCAGCACCTGCACGGCGGCATCGGGCTCGACCTGACCTATCCGCTGCATCGCTACTTCGGCCTGGGCAAGCACCTCGCCCAGCTGCTCGGCGGCGCGCAGGCCCAACTCGACCTGATCGGAGCCCTGGTCTGATGTTCATCGAACTGACGGCGGAGCAGCGGCGGCTCCGTGACGACCTGCGGGACTACTTCGCGTCCTGCCTGACCGCCGAGCAGCGCGCCGAGATCGGCCGCGACCCGTTCGGCGAGGCGTACATGGCGCACTGCCGCAGGCTGGGCCGCGACGGCAAGCTCGGCCTCGGATGGCCGAAGGAGTACGGCGGGGGCGGCTACGGCCCGGTCGAGCAGCAGATCTTCGCCAACGAGGTGACCCGGGCCGAGGTGCCGTACCCGCTGATCACGCTGCAGACGGTCGGCCCGACGCTGATGCGGTATGGCACGCAGGCGCAGAAGGAGTTCTTCCTGCCGCGCATCCTGGCCGGAGAGTGCCACTTCGCGATCGGCTACAGCGAGCCGGAGGCGGGCACCGATCTGGCCTCGCTGCGGACGACGGCGGTGCCGGACGGCGACCACTACGTGGTCAACGGCCAGAAGATGTTCACCTCGGGCGCGCACCACGCCGACTACGTCTGGCTGGCGGCGCGCACCGATCCGGCGGCGAAGAAGCACCGCGGGATCACCATGATGATCGTCGACTGCGCTGACCCCGGGTTCTCCTGGACGCCGATCATCACGATGGACGGCCGCCACCACACCAACGCGACGTACTACTCGGACGTGCGCGTCCCGCTCGACATGGTCGTCGGCGAGGTGGACAAGGGCTGGGACCTGATCGTCAGCCAGCTCAACCACGAACGCGTCACGCTCGGGCCCGCCGGCAACATCGGGCACACTCTCGATCGTTTCGCCCGCTGGGCGAGGACCAACCGGGGGCGCGACGGCGCGCCGCTGTGGGAGCACCCCGACGTACGGCGGGCCGTCGCCGAGGTGTACGCGTACTTCCGCACGAACGAGCTGCTGAACTGGCAGGTCGCGGCGTCGATGGACCTCGGCTGGCTGGGCGCGCCCGACGCGTCGGCCACCAAGATCTATGCTTCCGAGCGGGTGCAGGACGTCGGCCGGATCGTCGGCGACACGCTGGCCCGCTTCGGCGATCCGTACGACGAGGAGACGCGCGACCTGATCGAGCGGGTGGACCGGGGCGTCAAGGGCGCGCTCGTGCTCACCTTCGGCGGCGGCGTCAACGAGGTCCAGCGCGAGTTGATCGCCATGCTCGGGCTCGGGCTGCCCAAACCGCCACGATGAGGACACGCCCGGGGCTACCGGCGTTCCGAGCTCAGGGCGTGAAGACCGTCGGCACGTTGAAGAAGACGATCAGCGCGATGATCAGGCAGATCAGGATGCCGACGACTTCCCACAGCCAGTCGTAGTGCCGGTCGCCCTTGCCTCGGCGGCTCCTGCCCGCGCTTTTGCCGCCGGCCGGCCTGCCGGCGCGCTTGCTGCCCGTGTGCCTGCTTGCCGTACTCCTGCGGCTCGGACGGCGGGAGGCAGCGGGTGCGGGAACGGGGACCACCGCGGCGGCCGGGTGCACCAGGGTGTCCGTCTTCGCCGGAGGCTCCTCGGCGGCACGCTCGCCGTCCGCCTCCGCCGGTGGCTCCTCGGCGGGGAGGAAAGGCCCGGCAAGCTGCTCTGCGGGTTGCACGGTCTCCCGGGGAGCGGGCGCGAACACGTCCATGGGGGGAGCGGCCGGGAGAAGCGCCTCGGCGGGCGGCGTCAGCGGGGCCTCGTCGGACGGCTCCTCGGTCCTTGGGAAGGCGCCGGTGGACTCGGGTTGCCGCGACGTGCCCGCCGCCTCGGCCGTACGGAACGCGTCGAAGGGCACGGCGAAGCGGAGTGTGTTGAACAACGCGTCCAGCGGCTCCGCGGGGTGGGGCGTGTGGGCGGTGCCGAACGCGTTGAACGGCTCTGCCGGGCGTGGGGCGGTGCCGAAGGCGTCCAAGGGCTCGGCGGGGTGGGGCGTGCCGGCAGTGCCGAACGCGTCGAACGGCTCTGCCGGGCGCGGGGCGGTGCCGAAGGCGTTGAACGGCTCCGCAGGCCGGGGCGTGCCGGCACTGCCGAACGCGTCGAACGGCTCTGCCGGGCGCGGGGCGGTGCCGAAGGCGTCCAAGGGCTCGGCGGGGTGGGGCGTGCTGGCAGTGCCGAACGCGTCGAACGGCTCTGCCGGGCGCGGGGCGGTGCCGAAGGCGTCGAACGGGTCCGCGCGGTAGGAGGCGTCGGAGGTGCCGAACGCGTCGAACGGCCCGGGGACGGTCTCCGCGACCTGCGGGGCAGGTGGCGGCGTGGCGGGCGCCGTCTGCGGGGGTTCCTGCGCGGATGCCTGCGACGGCTCCACGGGGGCGGCCAGGGCCGCCGGTCGCTCCGCGGGCGTGGGCCGCCCGGTGCGCTTCCTGCGCAGACGGCTCTCGCCGAGCGAGTTGAGCAGCGCACCGCGCAGCCGGGGCATGGGCTCGGTCGTCGCCTCGTGCTTGGCCTTGCGCCGGGAGCCCTGGGGCTGCGCGATGGCGTCGGTCTTGACCACGCACGTGTTGGTGACCTGGTCGGGGTCGCTCAGCGGCAGCGGCCAGGTCGGAGTGGTCGGCCACAGCCTCTTGGTGACCAGCCCGGAGGACTGTCCCCCGCCCGTCGTGGGGCTCCCCGGCTCCTCGTACGGCAGCGCCGAAAGCACCCGGTCGCGTACGGACGCGGCCGGCCGGTGCCAGGGCAGCCGGGCCAGCACGTCGCCGAGGGGGGAGACGCCGATGGCGTCGTAGACCTCCGCGACGGAGGCGGGCACGAACGGCGCCGACCTCGCGGCGGTGACCGCCGTCTCCAGCGTCTGGGCGAAGCGGCGCGTCGCCCCCGCGATCAGATCCTCGGCGGTGTCGGCCGCCACGTCGAGGACCAGCGCCAGTTCGGGCGCGGTGAGGCCGCACACCTCCGACAGCAGCAGGACCTCCCGCTGGTGCGGCCGGATGTCCCGGAACACCCGCTCGATCAAGGAGGTGGCGGGGTCGGCGACGGAGTCGACGGCCGGCAGCGCGTAGCTGACGTCCCGGCGGTAGATCTCCCGGCGCGCCAGCGCGTACAGCGCGGCGCGCGAGGGCGGCTCGGCGGTCGGAGCGGCGGTGAAGACGGCCACCACGGCGTCGGCGGCGGACGCGGTCTCACCGAGCTGGTCGTGGCAGTAGGCGAACAACCCCGCGGCGTGACGCTCGTAGAGCTCGGCGATCAGCTCGCTCCTGGAGCGCTGACCGGTGAGCGGTGGAGTCACGACCGGCTCCTCTGTATTTCGTGGCTGGTCCTATCGGAGGGACGCGGCGGAGGGACGGGAGAGGCGTGAGAGTAATCATGCCAACACATCACCGCGCCACGCATCATGAGATGCCCTATTGATAGATATCTAGGCCCGGATATCGGAGGTTCCCACCGTAGGCTGGCCGCCGGGTGGTGTGTCCGGAACGGGTCACGCTGGATATCGGGGAGGTTGACGGGGAAGAGCGAGTGGGCCTCCTGACGTTGGCTTGATCGCACACTTTTTCGAAGGGCGAGATGGCGTGATCACGTTCGAAGACGTCACCAAGCGCTACCGGGACGGCACGGTGGCCGTGGACGACCTCAGCATGGAGGTGCCCACGGGTGCGATCACCGTGTTCGTGGGCCCCTCCGGCTGTGGCAAGACCACGTCGCTGCGGATGATCAACCGCATGATCGACGCCACCTCCGGCCGCATCACCCTGGACGGTCAGGACGTGCGCGAGATCGACCCGCCCACGCTCCGGCGCGGCATCGGGTACGTGATCCAGCAGGCGGGCCTGTTCCCGCACCGCAAGATCGTGGACAACGTGGCGACCGTGCCGTACCTGCTGGGCTGGAACAAGAAGAAGGCGCGCGCCCGCGCGATGGAACTGCTCGAGCTGGTCGGGCTCGACCCCGGTCTGGCCGGCCGCTACCCCTTCCAGCTCTCGGGCGGGCAGCAGCAGCGCGTGGGCGTGGCCAGGGCGCTCGCGGCCGACCCTCCTGTGCTGCTCATGGACGAGCCGTTCAGCGCCGTCGACCCGATCGTGCGGGCCAGCCTCCAGGACGAACTGCTGCGGCTGCAGGCGGAGCTGCGCAAGACGATCGTGTTCGTCACCCACGACATCGACGAGGCGGTCAAGCTCGGCGACACGGTGGCCGTCCTGCGCGTCGGCGGGCGGCTGGCCCAGATGGCCGGCCCGGCCACGCTGCTCACCGAGCCCGCCGACGACTTCGTCCGCGAGTTCCTCGGCCGCGACCGAGGCATCCGGCGGCTTTCGTTCATCTCGTCCAAGGAGGTGCGGCTGAGCCCGGCGCCGTCCGACCTGGCGGTCGACGAGGACGGCAGGCCGCTCGGCTGGCGGACCGCGGACGGGCTCGCGGCGTACGGCACCTTCAACCCCGAGACCGACTCGCTGCGCGTGGCGCTCGACGCCGCGTTGCTGTCGCCCAACGGCACCGCGGTCGCCGTGGACGAGGAGGGCCGCGTGCGCGGCGTGGCCGGCCGGGACGCGATCGACGAACTGCTCGCCGAGTACGCGCCGCCCGCCGCGGGCTCCGCACGGGGCGGCTCGGGCGGCTCGAGCGGCGGCTCCTCCTCCGGCGCCGGCGACTCCGAGGGGGCGCCCGCGTGACCGAGGAGCCTCTGGTCCGCTGGGACTGGATCGCGCGCAACTGGGCCAACGGCGGCCCCACCGCGATCAGCGCCCTGCTGGAGAACCACGTCGTGATGGCCTTCCTGCCCGTGCTGTTCGGGCTGGTCGTGGCCCTGCCGCTGGGCCTGGCCTGCGTACGCTGGCGCTGGCTCTACCAGCCGACGGTCGCGCTGATGAACGTCACCTATTCGCTGCCGTCCCTCGTGCTGTTCTCGATCTTCCTGTCGATCACCGGGCTCACCCGGTCGACCGTCGTCATCCCGCTGACGTTCTTCGCGCTCGCGGTCCTGATCCCCGCCGTGGTGGACGGCCTGGCCTCGGTGCCCGACCCCGTACGGCAGTCGGCGGTGGCGATGGGGTTCCGGCCCGCGCGTCGGCTGCTCCGGGTCGAGTTGCCGGTCGCGGTGCCGGTGGTCCTGGCCGGGCTGCGGGTCGCGACCGTGTCCAGCATCAGCCTGGTCAGCGTGGGCGCGCTGATCGGCCAGGGCGGGCTGGGCAACCTGTTCATCGACGGCTGGCAGCGGCAGTTCTACACGCCCATCGTGGTCGGGATCGTGCTCATCGTCCTGCTCGCCGTGCTCGCCGACGGGCTGCTCGTGCTCGCCCAGCGGCTGCTGACCCCCTGGTCCCGGGCGAGGAGGACGGCGTGAACTGGCTGGCCGACTTCTTCGGCGACGCGGCGCACTGGTCGGGCCCGGACGGCATCCCGGTCCGGCTGCTCGAGCACCTGGAGTTCTCGGCGGCGGCCTTCCTCGTCGCGGCGCTGATCGCCGTGCCGCTCGGCTTGCTCATCGGCCACACCGGCCGCGGCGCGCTGCTCGTCGTGGTCGCGGCGAACGCCGCCCGGGCGTTGCCGACGCTCGGCCTGCTCGTGCTCGTGGTGCTGCTGGCGGGCGTGGGGACCGTCCTGCCGGTGCTGATCCCGCTGATCGTGCTCGCGGTCCCGCCCATCCTGGTGAACACGTACGAGGGCGTGCGGGGGGTGGACGCCGACCTGCGCGACGCGGCGTACGGCATGGGCCTGCGCGGGCGTCAGGTGCTGTTCCAGACGCTGACCCCGGTCGCGCTGCCGCTGATCCTGCTGGGCCTGCGCCTCGCCGCCATCCAGGTCGTCTCGACCGCCACCGTCGCGGCGTTCGTCGGGCTGGGCGGGCTCGGCCGGTTCATCATCGACGGCCTGGCCACCAAGACCTACGCGGACGTGATCGGGGGAGCGGTCCTGGTGGCCGCTCTCGCCCTGGCCGTCCAGTTCGCCTTCGTCCTGCTCGACCGGGTGGTCGTCTCGCCCGGTGTCCGCCAGGTCCGCTAATCTCGCTATTATCCCCCTAGAATGAAGGGATTTTTTGGTATGAGGCGTATTATCGGCGTCGCGGTGGTCGCCCTGGCCGCGGCGCTCTCCTTATCGGCCTGCGGGGGCTCCGACCCGCTCTCCACGACCGCGTCCGCCGCCCCGTCGGAGTCGGGCTCGGGCGGCGCGGCCCCGGCCAAGGTCGTCGTCGGCTCCTTCAACTTCCCCGAGAGCGTCCTGCTCGCCTCGATGTACGCCCAGGCCCTGCAGGCCAAGGGGGTCACGGTCGAGGAGAAGCCCAACATCGGCAGCCGCGAGGTCGTCTACGACCAGATCAAGAGCGGCGGCCTGACCGTGCTGCCCGAGTACATCGGGTCGCTGCTGGCGTTCGTCGACAAGTCCAGCACGGCCAAGACCAAGGACGAGATCGTCGCCGGTCTCAAGGCCAAGCTGCCGCCGGAGCTGGAGATTCTGGAGCCGTCGGCGGCCGAGGACAAGAACTCCCTGTCGGTCACCAAGGCCACGGCCGACAAGTACAAGCTCACCACCATCGAGGACCTCGCCAAGGTGGCGAAGGACTTCGTGGTCGGCGGGCCGCCGGAGTTCAAGCAGCGCCAGGAGGAGAACTTCAAGAACGTCTACGGCCTGGAGTTCAAGCAGTGGAAGCCCACGGCGGACACCACCGCTGACGCGATCAAGAGCGGCACGATCCAGGTGGGCAACGTGTTCACCACCGACCCCAAGATCGTGCTGAACGATCTCGTGCCCCTGGAGGACAACAAGAACGCGTTCGGGTTCGACAACGTGACGCCCCTCGTCTACAAGCCCGGGGTGAACGACGTCGTGACATCCACCCTCGACGCCATCTCCGCCAAGCTCGACACGCAGACCCTCCTGTCGCTGATGAAGCGGATCTCCGTCGACAAGGACGACCCGCCCGTGGTGGCCAAGGACTGGCTCACCCAGAACGGCCTGCTGTGACGTGAGCGGGGGCCCGAGTCCTCCGGGCCCCCGCTCCGCTCACCAGTTCAGCGGCAGCGTGGCGATGAAGTCGTCGAGCCGCTGGGAGATGATCCGGTGGTCGTGGGCCGAGGGGTGCCAGTCGCAGCCGCCGTAGTCCAGTTCGGAATTGTCGTAGTACCAGTAGCGGACCCGGTCGTCGCCCCGCTCGTTGCGTTCCTGGACGATCTGCCGCGCCGCGTCGGCGAATGCCGTGGTGTTGTACATGTAGGTGGCGCTGACCACGATGACCGCGCGCTTGCCGTACCGGGTCCGGAGCTTGTCGATGAAGCCGTGATAGGCGGTCTTGTACGCGGCGATCAGGGTTTCCGGCGTCCACGGCTCGCCCGGGTTGATCGCGGTGGAGAAGTCGTTGATGCCGAGGCCGATCACGACCAGTTGCGGGTGCCAGGTGCCCGGGTTCTTCCAGACGTCGCCGGGCACGCCGATCAGAGCCCGGTCGTAGTAGGTGCGGTAGTCGGTGCCCGGTTCGAGACCGTTGTAGTTGCGCACCATGCCGCGGCCGGAGAAGGCGTTGATCTGGTAGTCGGCGCCGAGGCGGCGCGCGGTGAGGGCGCCGAAACTGAGGTCGGTGTTGGTGTTCCTGTCGATCTGGCCCGGCGCGGGGCAGTCGCGGGTGTCGGACATGTTGCCGTAGCCGGCGGTGTAGGAGTCGCCGATGAACTCGATCTGCCGGCGGCGGTCGGCCGGAGGGGGAAGGACGGCGCCGCCGGGGGCGGCGACGAACCCGCCGAACTCACCGGTGGACCACGGGCTCTCGGTGCGCTTGACGAGCCGCACGCTGTGCACGCCGCGGCTCGGATTCTCGGCCCAGTACGTCGTGCGGCCGGGGGTCACCAGGGTGGCGACGGTGGCGCCGTCAATCTGGACGTCGTAGTCGTTCACCGCGTCGTCGATCACGATCCCGACGCCGGTGCCGCGGAAGCGGCCCTCGAAGTAGACGCCGGGCCAGCTGTACCGCACCGAGTTCCCCACGACCTCGACCCGGCCGGCGGTGTGCGCCGTGGCCAGGGCCGGCGCGGGCTTGCGTACCGCCGTCGTCTCGGGCGAGGTGGTGGCGTGGGCGGCCGCGGGCAGCAGCGCGGCGGTCACCGCCAGCACGGCCTGCGCCGCCTTGAGAGTGTGTCGCACGGTCTCTCCTTCTCCCCGCCCGCGGACGCCGCGGGCCGTCACACCCGGCCGGGCCTCGTGCAGGCGGCACTGAACGTTTCATGGACGCGGGTGCGGCGACGGGTGCCGATGGCGGCCGCGGCGCGGCGGCACGACGGGCCGCCGGGCCGCGGATCTTCGGCCGGGGCGCGGATGACGTGGGGGTCAACGCCCACCCTTCGCGTCGGATCGGACGAGGCCGCCGGCGAGGCCGGAAACGCTCCCGGGCCGGCGCCGAGTGCAGAGTGTTCGCCTCCACCCCGATCGTCAAGACCGTGCGCTGCCGGCCGATCGGCTCGCCGCCCGGCGTGCCTCGCTCAGCTGGAGAGGGCGAGCTCGACGACGTCGGCGACGGCGCCGTCGGCGCAGGCGCCGACCACGACGTCCGCCGCGGCCCGGACGTCCGGGTGGCCGTCGCCGACCGCCACCCCGAGCCCGGCCACCGCGATCATGTCGATGTCGTTGGGGTTGTCCCCGACCGCGGCGACCTGCTCGAGCGGCACGCCGTGGGACGCCGCCAGAGCGCGGAGCGCGGTGCCCTTGGTCGCGCCCTCGGGCAGCACCTCCAGGTAGGTGGCCTCG
This sequence comes from Microbispora sitophila, assembly GCF_014892245.1. Lineage (NCBI taxonomy): Bacteria > Bacillati > Actinomycetota > Actinomycetes > Streptosporangiales > Streptosporangiaceae > Microbispora > Microbispora sitophila. The sequence continues at coordinate 48,016 of NZ_JADBGC010000001.1, forward strand.
GACCGGACCGTCACGGTGCCGGGGATCGCCAGGTCGGGGAGCGGGTCGCCGATCAGCATGCACTTGGTGATCTCACCGGGCGGCAGGGCCGACCAGTCGCCGGGATCCCGCAGGTCGATGCCGTCGCGCCGGGCGTAGTCCCGCAGTTCGGGCACGTCGTCCACGGCCAGCGCCTCGCCGCCGCAGAACGCGACCGGATAGACGCCCTCGGGGAGGTCGCCGAACATCTCCAGCAGCGTCCGCCACGCGCCCGGCGGCAGGTGACGGGAGCGCAGCACGGCTCCCGTGCCGAGATCCACCGTACGGGCGCCGTTGTAGAGGATCGCCGCCCCGTCGAGTCCGAGTTCGTCGTAGAACGGCCGGGCCGACAGCTCCATCCGCCCGGTCGCGATGACGACCTCTCCGCCCGCGGCGCGGAAGCGGCGCAGCGCGTCCCTGCTGGCGGGCACCATGGCGAGGTCGCGCCCCACGAGCGTGCCGTCCAGGTCGGTCACGATCCAGCGGATCACGAGGCCGCCTGTCCCGAGTCCGCCCTCGCCGCGACCGCGGCCGAGATGTCCGGGAAGACCTCGGCCATCACCGACCCGGCGAGGTCGAACCCGCCGACGCACGCGACGTAGCCGCCGGGGGTGAAGACGCTGCCGGACAGCGGGACGAACACCCCGCCCGCCTGAGCGACCAGGAGCGACCCGGCCGCCACATCCCAGGTGTTGATGTTCGTGCCGTGCGCGACGTCGGACCAGCCGGCGGCGACGTGCGCGAGCTTCATCGCCGCGCTGCCGGGCCGGCGGGTGGTGGCGAAGGCGTGCTGGATGCGGGCGAACCGGTGCAGCGCGTCGTCGCCTTCCGCCGTGAGGTCGCGGGGAGTGGGGTAGCTGGACAGCAGCACCGCCTCCCGGTCGGTGCGGGCGCCGGAGCTGCGCAGCGGCACCCCGTTGCAGAAGGCCCCGCCGAGCGAGGCGGTGAACTCGTCGTCGCGCACCGGGTCGTAGACGACGCCCGCCACCACCTCGTCGTCCACGGCGGCGGCGATCGAGGTGCAGAAGAACGGCAGCCCGGCCGCGAAGTTCGCGGTGCCGTCGATGGGGTCGACGTACCAGCGGACCTCGCCCTCGCCGCGTACGCCGCCCTCCTCGCCGACCACCACGCTGCCGGGGCACAGGCGGTCGATGACCTCCCGGATGCGGGCCTCGGCCGCCTTGTCGTGCTCGGTCACCGGGTCGTGGAAGTCGCGCTTCGTGGTGATCTCGGGTCTGGAGCGGAAGGCGTGGCGGAGCAGGTCGCCCACCGATCTGGCCGCCCTGACCGCGATGGCGGCCAGCTCACGTGAGGTGTTCAGGTCCATGTCTCCTCCAGAAGGGTCAGCAGGCCGCGCGGGTCCTCCACGGTCGCCTGGGGGCTCTGGCGCACCCGGTAGGGGATCTTTTCGGTGCTGCCGGAGACCATCAGGACGGTCGCCCCGGCTCCGGCGCGGGCGCCGCACACCACGTCGCGGTCGTAGTTGTCGCCGACGTACCAGACCTGTGCGGGGTCGGCGCCCAGGGCCCGGCAGGCGATCCAGATCATCTCGGGGTTGGGCTTGCGAACACCGACCTCGTCGCTGTAGACCTGCACGGCCACCTGGCGGTCGAGCCCGGCCGTCGTCATGAAGTCGCGATGGACGGCGCCGCACAGCGCGTTGCTGACGACCGCCGGGGTGACGCCGTTCGCCCAGCAGGCCTCCAGCAGCTCCTCCATCCCCGGCCGCAGCTTGCGCCCGCTGCGCAGCTCACCCATCCGGCGGCACAGCGGGGTCGCCTCGGCGGTCACCAGAGTGCGGGCCTGCTCGGGCCAGTCGCCGGCGACGTAGTCGGCCCAGAACTCCCGGTGCGTCATCTCCTCGGGAGCGAAGCGGCGGGAGGTCGAGTCCTTCCAGTACTTGTCGGCGCGCGCGCCCGCCCGGATGTCGCTTTCGACCTCCTCCGCGGTGAGGCCGTCGAAGCCCGCCCGGCGCAGGAGTCCGTGCACCTCGGCGGCGAGCTCGGCCGCCCAGGACGGGCGGCGGGTGGTCTCCACGATCACGCCGCCGAAGTCCAGCAGCAACGCCACGGGCCTGATCACGCCACAGCTCCCATTCCGTCCCAGGCGGACAGCCGCGCGCCGTCCGCGCCGAACAGGTGCATCCGCTCGGTCCAGCAGGTCACCACGTCGCCGGGGGCCGCCTCGACCGGCGTGTAGGACAGCGCGTACAGCTCGGTGTCGAGCACGCGAAGCCGTACGGTCCAGGACGACCCGGCCGGCAGCACGGCCTCGACGACGGCCTCCTCGCACCAGGTGGCGCCGGGCGGCGGCCCGAGGCGCAGCGCCTCGGGCCGGATGCCGACGGCGGCGGGCGCGCATCCGGGTACGCGGGACTCGGCGAAGCGCAGCAGCGACCCGGCCAGGCCGGCGGGGGAAGGCCCGACGTCGACGATCGCCATGGGCGGGCTGCCGACGAACTCGGCGACGAAGCGGTTGGCGGGCCGGTCGTACATGTCCATCGGCGCGGCCACCTGCTGCAGCTCGCCCTCGTTCATGACCGCGACGTCGGTGGCCATGGTGAGGGCCTCCAGCTGGTCGTGGGTGACGAAGACGATCGTCGCGCCCGACTCCTCGTGGATGCGCTTGAGCTCGGCGCGCATCTCCAGGCGCAGCCGGGCGTCGAGGTTCGACAGCGGCTCGTCGAGCAGCAGCACGGAGGGGTTGACGGCGAGCATGCGGGCGAGCGCGACGCGCTGCTGCTGGCCGCCGGACAACTGGGAGGGGTAGCGGTCCATGGCGGCGTCGACGTGCACCATCTTCAGCGCCGCCTCGGCCCTGGCCCTGCGCTCGGGGGCCGGCACCTTGCGCATGCGCAGGCCGAACTCGACGTTGTCGCGTACGGACAGGTGGGGCCACAGCGCGTAGTTCTGGAAGACCAGGCCCATGCCGCGCTTCTCCGGCGGGACGTACAGGCCGCGCTCGACGGAGTCGAGCACCCGGTCACCGACGGCGATGGTGCCGGCCGTGGGCTGCTCCAGACCGGCGATCATGCGCAGGGTCGTGGTCTTGCCGCAGCCGGAGGGCCCGAGCAGGCACATGAACGCACCGTCGGGGACGGTGAGGTCGAGGTTCTTCACTGCGTGCTCGCCGCCGCCGTAGCTCTTGGCGACTCCGGTCAACGTGATGGCTGGCATCTATCCTCCTAGCCCGGACGCCAGGCTGCTCTTGGTCAGCCGCTGGGTCAGGTACGTCATGGTGAAGGAGACCAACGCGATGACGAGGACGACCGCGTTGGCGAGCTGGGTGTATCCGTAGTCCACGAGGCCGATCGACAGCGTCGTGAGCAGTTCCGTGCCGGTCGTGGTGAGCATGACCACGATGCTGAGCTCCTTGAGCCCGGAGATGAACGGCAGCACGATCCCGGTGACGAGCGCGCCCTTCTGGATCGGGAAGATGATCCGCCCCATCCGCTGGAACCAGGGGGCGCCGGCGATCTGCGCCGCCTCCTCCGGCTCGCGGCCGAGCTGGGTCATCGCCGCGATGCCCGAGCGCGAGCTGTACGGCAGGTGGGTCACCGCCATGACCAGGATCAGCAGGAACGTCGTGCCGTACAACGCGGGGATCGGGCCGCGGGCCACGGCGAACAGCGACAGCGACGCGGCGGCGAACGCGATGCCGGGGACGAGGTAGGGCAGGAAGGAGACCTGACGGAGGAAGAAGGCGACGCGCGGGGCCGTCCCGCGCACCACGACGTATCCCACCAGCAGCCCGGCGACCGCGCAGATCACCGAGGCCAGGCCGACGATGCGCAGGGAGTTCCACGCCGCCGCCCACAGCTCGGAGCCGCGGAAGACGCCGTGCGGGAACCCGACCGCCCCGGGCAGCCGCTCGGCGAACCAGTAGTCGAGGGTGAAGGTCGACAGGTCCAGCGGCGTACGGGTGACCGTGGACAGCAGCAGGGTGAACACCGGGACCAGCACGCTCACCCCGAAGACCACCAGGCCGAGCGCGAACGCCGGCCAGCGCAGGCGGCGCAGGTCGCTCAGCCGGTCCATGCTGCCCTTGCCGCCGACGGTGACGAACCGGCGGTGCTCGCGGGTCATCCGGGTGTCGGCGAGCACGATCACCACCCCGACGACCACGATGACCGTGGCGAGCACGGACGCCACGCCCGTGCTGCGGTCGCGGATCGACTGGAACAGCCCCGTCGACAGCACCCGGAAATCGGCCGGCAGCCCCAGCACGTACGGCGTGCCGAACGTGCCGAGCACCCGGCCGACCACCAGCAGCACGGCCGACGACAGCGCGGGGAGCATCAGCGGGATCACGATGCGGCGCACGACCGTGCGCTGCGGCGCGCCGAGGATGCGCGCCGAGTCCACGAGCTGCGCGTCGATGCGCCGCAGCGCGTTGCCGACCAGAAGCAGCACGAACGGGTAGTAGTGCAGCCCCAGGGTCACGATGATCGGGAGCGCGCCGTACGCCAGCCAGTCGGGCGTGTGCACGCCCTGCGCCTGGAGGAACCCGACCTGACCGCCGGCGCGCTCGTTCTTGAACAGCGTGAGCCACGCCAGCGAGAAGGTCCACGACGGCAGCATGTACGGGATCACCAACGCGCCCGCCAGCCACTTGCGTCCCGGCACGTTGGTGCGGGTCACGAGCCACGCCATGCCGCCGCCGAGGACCAGGGCGAACAGCACGGTGCCCAGCGCGACCACCAGCGTGTTGAGCAGCGGCTGCCAGAACAGCAGCCCGCTGATCTGGGAGCGGAAGACCCGCCAGAGGTAGTAGCCGGTCCATTCGCCGACCGCCTGCCCGGCGTGCACGTCGTCGCCGTACTGCAGGCGGAAGGCGTCGGACAGCACGGCGACCAGCGGCGCCACGACGAGGTAGCCGAGCAGGACGACGAGGATCAGCCCGAGCGCGGCGGTCGGGTCGTGGCGCAGGACGCGCAGCCGATAGAGCAGCCTGCGCGATCTGGGTGGTCGGGGCGGCGTCTCCGCCTTGGTCACAACAGCCATGGGGGGTACTTCCTTCGAGGTCGGGGACCGCCGGGGTGCGGGGCCCCGCTTTCAGCGTTGCCGGGAAGTCGGGAAGGGGCGGGAAACGGGCCGTCGGGTTCCGGGCCGTCGGGGTTTCGGGCCGTCGGGTTTCGGGGCGCGGCGGAGCGGGGTTTCCGCCTGGTGGGACGCGGCTCAGTGGCTGCGTTTGAGCATGGCGTCGGCGAGCGCGTCGGCGGCCTCGCCGAGTCGCCGGCCCACCGCGTCGAGGCGGGCCAGCAGCTCGCGCTCGCGCAGCGTCTCCATCCGCAGCGGGCCGCTGAACAGCTCGGCGAGCCGGGCCTGGCACAGCTGTCGCAGGCGGTTGCAGCACTTGCGGGTGGCGAGCACGGCGACGGTCACCGAGCCGGGGTCGTCGAGCATCTTCAGCACGGCCGCGTCCAGCTCGGCCAGGCCGTCGATCACCGCCTGCAGCGGCTCGACCGCGAAGCCGAGGTCCTCCGGCCCGAACAGGTCGGTCTCGCGTACGTAGTCGCGCAGGTGGTCGAGGACGTCGTCGATGGAGCGGGAGAGCCGGAACAGGTCTTCCCTGTCGATCGGCGTGGCGAGCACCCGGAGCAGGGTCTCCACGAGCTCGGCCCGCGCCGCGTCCCCCTCGTGCTCCACCTCGGCCATGCGGGCCCGCGCGGCCGACCTGTCCGTCTCGCCGGCGGCGGTGGCGCGGGCGAGACCGGCCCCGGCCCGCGCGACCGCGATCTGCCCGCGGACCAGGCCGACCACCCGCCGTGCCGACCGCCCCCGCAGGTCGTCCCAGGCGCGCGCGAACCGGCGGCCGCGCCCGCGCGCGCCGGTCACGCCAGCCTGAGCGCCAGCCCCGCGAGGCAGCCCAGCGCCAGCGACGACGGCAGCGTGACCAGCCACGCCGTTCCCATGTTCACCACTGCCTGCCATCGCACCCTCCGTGCTCCTTCGCTTGCCGCCACGCCGACCACGCCGGCCGTGATGGACTGGGTCATGCTCACCGGGCTGCCGAGGGCCGAACTGCCGAGCACGGCGCCGGTGGCCGCCGTCTCCGCCGAGACGACGTGCAGCGGCCGGGTGATGACCAGGCCGCGGCCGAGCCGGGCGCCGACCCGGGGGAGACCCGCCAGCGCCCCGGCGAGGAAGAGCGCCACGAGGACGGCCATCCACACCGGCGGGACGTCGACCGGGCCCACCCGGCCGATCCCGCCGCGGCCAACGCCGATCGCCACGCTCGCGACCGCGATCATCTTCTGGCCGTCGTTCACCGCGTACGCGAGGCACTGGGCCGCGTACGCCAGCAGGTGGGCGGTGCCCACGAGCCGGGGCATCCGCTGGTAGGACGGCACCCGGCGGGACGCCGTCCCGAGCAGGTAGCCGAGGGCCAGCCCGGCCAGGGGTGCCCCGGCCCCGACCGCGAGGACGGTGGCCACTCCCCGCCACGACACCGGCAGACCTGCGCCGAGCCCGGCGCCGGTGATGCCGCCGATCACGGCGAGCGTGAGGCTCGTGGGCAGGCCGCGGCCGGTCAGGACCGCGACCACCGTCACGGCGACCACCACTCCGGTGAGGAAGGCCGCCGCCCCCTGCCCGGTGTCCAGCCCCGCCAGCCGTTCGGTGAACGTCCGGGCGACCGTGACGCCCAGCACGTACGGCCCGGCGAACAGGGTCGCGGTGAGCAGGGCGGCGGCCGTCCAGCCCGGGGAGCGGGGGAAACGCAGCCCGAGCCCGATCAGGGTCGCCCCGTCGTTCGCCCCGCTGATCACCGTGAAGAGCACCGCCGCCGCGGCGAACGCGAGCGTCCACCCCATCAGAGGTAGGGCCGCTGGTCACGCTTGGCCTCGTCGTAGCGCTCGCGCGCGGCGCGCGCCTCGGCGAGCCCGGACACCTCGGCCACCGGCACGTCCCACCACGCCTCGGCGCCCGGCGCGGGGCCGGGGACCGTCTCGACGTAGACCACGGTCGTGCGGGGGGACGCGACGGCCTTGGCGAGCGCGGCCCGCAGGGTCTGCGGATCGGCCGCCGTCAGCACGTCGGCGCCGAGGCTGGCCGCGTTGGCGGCGAGGTCCACCGGCAGCCGCTCCCCGTCGAGCCGGCCGTCCGGGCCGCGCGTGCGGTAGGCGGTGCCGAGCCGGAGCGCGCCGACCGACTCGCTCAGCGCGCCGATCGAGGCGAAGCCCTGGTTGTCCACCAGGACGATGACGAGCTTGACGCCCTCCTGCACGGCGGTGGCGATCTCCTGGGCCATCATCAGGTAGGACCCGTCGCCGACGAGCACGAACACCTCACGCTCCGGGGCGGCGAGCTTCACCCCCAGGCCTCCGGCGATCTCGTAGCCCATGCAGGAGTAGCCGTACTCGACGTGGTACTGCCCGGGGTCGGAGGCCCGCCAGAGGCGGTGCAGGTCGCCCGGCATCGACCCGGCCGCGTTGACCACCACCCCGCCTGCGGCGACCTCGTTGAGCACGCCCAGCACCACCGGCTGGGTCAGCTCGGTCCCGCCGTAGAACCGGTCGGTCTCGGCCTGCCATGCGGCGGCCAGTTCGGCCGCCCGGCTCGTCCAGCCGGGGTCGGCCCGCCAGTCCACGTCATCCAGCGCCTTCAGGGCCTCGCGGGCGTCGGCGACGAGCGTCCCGGCCGCGTGCTTGGCCGCGTCGAACGCCGCCACGTTGACGTTGAGGAACCTGGCCTGCCCGAACAGCGTCCGCGAGGCGGTGGTGAAGTCGCTGTAGCGGGTGCCGATCCCGATGACCAGGTCGGCCTCGCGGGCCAGGGTGTCGGCGGCGCGGGTTCCGGTGTGCCCGATCGCGCCCACCGCGCGCGGATGGTCGTACGGCACCACGCCCTTGCCTGCCTGGGTCTCGGCCACCGGCACGCCGTGACGTCCGGCGAAACGGGCCAGCTCGGCGCAGGCGCCGCTGTACTTGACCCCGCCCCCGGCGACGATCAGCGGGCGGCGCGAGCCGCGCAGTAGCTCGGCGGCCCTGGCCAGGGCGGCGGGTTCGGGGGTCGGCCGGGCCACGTGCCAGACCCTGCGCGCGAACAGCTCCTCGGGCCAGTCGTACGCCTCGGCCTGCACGTCCTGCGGCAGCGCCAACGACACCGCGCCGGTCTCGGCGGGGTCGGTGAGCACCCGCATGGCCCCAAGCAGCGCCGCCGGCAGTTGCTCGGGCCGGTTGACCCGGTCCCAGAAACGGCTGACGGGCTTGAGGCAGTCGTTCACGCTGACGTCGTACGACCGGGGGTCCTCCAGCTCCTGCAGCACCGGCGAGGCGACCCGGGTGGCGAACAGGTCGCCGGGCAGCAGCAGCACCGGCAGCCGGTTGATCGTGGCCAGCGCGGCCCCGGTGACCATGTTGGTCGCGCCCGGCCCGATCGAGCTGGTGCAGGCGAGCGTGGACAGCCGGTCGGACTGCCGGGCGTAGCCGACGGCCGTGTGCACCATCGCCTGCTCGTTGCGGGCCAGATAGTAGGGCAGCGGGTCGTGGGTGCCCGCGCCCTGCTCGGCCAGGGCCTGGCCGATGCCCGCGACGTTGCCGTGCCCGAAGATGCCCACGCACCCCGCGATCAGCCGGTGCTCCACGCCGTCGCGCTCGGTCCACTGCTGCGCGAGGAACCGCACCAGCGCCTGCGCCACCGTGAGCCTCGTCGTGTTCCTCATGACGCACCTCCGAGCCGGGGATCGACGGGCTGATCGGCCCACGAGTCGCGGATCCACGCGTGCCTCGGATCGTCGGAGAAGGCCATGGATCGCTTGTCCGCCGGGCCGGCCAGGACGTTCAGGTAGTAGAGGTCGTAGCCGGGCGCGGCCATCGACGGGCCGTGGTAGCCGTGCGGGACGAGCACCACGTCGCCCGCCGACACCTCGGCCAGCGTCTCGTGGGTGCCGTACACCCGCTGGTAGCCGGGGCCGCCCTCGAAGTAGTAGATCTCCTCGAGCACCGCCTCGTGCTCCGACGGCGTGTCGTGCTTGTGCGGGGGATAGGACGACCAGTTGCCGCCCGGCGTGATCACCTCGACCGCCACCAGCTTGTCGCAGTCGAACGCCTCCGGAGAGCAGAAGTTGTTGACCTGCCGGGTCGCCTGTCCCGCGCCCCTGATCTCCACCGGCACGGCATCGGCGGGGCCGTACCTGATGGGGAAGCGGCGGGTGGCCCGGGCGGCCGGGAGGGCGATCCTGCCCCTGCCGGTGATCGTGACCCGGGCGTCGACCGGCAGGTACGCGAAGTCGGTCGGCCCGGAGAACACCGAGAGGCGTCCGGTCAGCGACAGCCGCAGGCCGTCGGCCACGACGTCGCACGCCCCCGACAGCGGCAGGACGAGCATCTCCTCCTCGCCGGTGGACAGCTCCACCGGCCGGTCCGCCAGGTCCACGACCCGCAGCCCGGCGTACGTCCAGCCCGCGGCCTCGGGAGTGATCTCGACGTCCCAGGGGCCGGAGGCGGCCGTGCCGTGGGGGATGTAGGTCATGTGGTCTCCAGCAGGTTGACCGCGGCGTCCACGGCCGCCGCGACGTCGTCGTCCGGTGGATAGAGCAGCGCCCGACCGGCGACCAGGCCGCGCACGCCCGGCAGGCGCAGGGCCTTGCTCCAGGAGTCCCAGATCTCGTCGGAGCCGGGCTCGCCACCGAGCAGCAGCACGGGCAGCGTCGTGGCCTCAAGGACGCGTTCCATGTCCTCGGTCACCGGGAGCTTGAGCCAGGTGTGGGCGGAGGTCGCTCCCAGCCCCTGGCCGACGCTGATGGCGCGGATCATCGCCTCGGGCGACAGGTCGTGCCGCACCACGCCCCCGACACGATGGGACCAGAACGGCTCGATCATCGCCATCAGCCTGTGCCGTGCGAGCTGGGTGACGGCCTGCCCGCAGCTCGCCAGCGTGGCGGCGGTCGCGTGGTCCTCCAGCCCGATCCGGCAGAGCATCTTGCCGCCGTCGAAGCCCATCGCCGCGAGCGATTCGGCGTCGTAGGCGGTGAAGCGGTCGTCGAACTCGAACGCCGCGCCCTGGACGCCGCCCCGGTTCATCGAGCCGATCACGATCTTGTCGTCGAGGGCGCCGAGCAGCAGCAGGTCCTCCACGATGTCGGGAGTGGCGAGCAGCCCGTCCACACCGGGCCGGGCCAGGGCGGTCGTCAGCCGGTCGAGCAGGCTGATCCTGCTCTCCATCGCCATCGGGCGTCCGGCCACGCCGAGCGCGCCCCGGGCCGGATGGTCGGCCGCGATGATCAGCAACCGGCCGCGCCCGCTCAGCAGCGGACGGCGCCTGCGGACCGCGGCGGCCTGGGCCACCCGCTCCGGGTGCCAGGCCCGGTCGTCGAGCAGGCGGCGGTAGTCCTCCTCACGCATGCCCGGCGTCCCCCCTTCCTGCTTGTCCACGAGGGACGTCCCCCTGGATGACGTTCCCCGGGTGCGGGGGAAGCCCCCGCGCGGAACCCCGTGTCACGACGGTCTCGATCTCGCCGAGGGTCGGCATCGCCGGAGCGCAGGCCAGCCGGCCGGCGACGATCGCGCCCGCGGCGTTGGCGAACCGCAGCGTCCGCTCCAGGGGCCAGCCCGCGAGCAGCGCGTGGCACAGCGCTCCGCCGAAGGCGTCCCCGGCGCCCAGCCCGTTGACGACCTCGACCTCGACGGGCGGCACCACCGCCGTCTCGCCGGCCGTCATGCCCAGCACCCCGGCCGATCCTTGCTTGATGATCGCGAGTTCGACCCCGGCGTCGAGCAGGGCCCGGCCGGCCGCCTCGGGATCGCGCAGGCCGGTGGCCACCTCGGCCTCGTCGAGGTTGCCGACCGCGACCGTCACGTGTTCGAGCGCCTCGCGCACGTGCCGCCGGGCCGTACGCGGGTCGGGCCAGAACATCGGCCGGTAGTCGAGGTCGAGCACGGTGTGCGGGGCGCGTCCCCTGGCCTTCAGCGCCGTCAGGTGCGCGCCGCGCGACGGCTCGTCGGACAGGCCGGTCACGGTCGTCCACAGCAGCGCGGCGCCGGTGACGGCGGCCAGGTCGAGCTCGGCGGGGAGGATCTCCAGGTCGGGCGCCTTGGGCCAGCGGTAGAAGAACAGCGGGAAGTCCTCCGGCGGCCGGATCTCGCAGAACGTCACGGGGGTCGGCAGGCCGGGCACCGCGGTGACGTAGCGGTCGTCCACGCCGTACTCGCGCAGCGCGTCGTGCACGAAACGCCCGAACGGGTCCGCGCCGGTGCGGGTGATCACGGCGCTGCGGCGGCCCAGGCGGGCGGCGGCCACGGCCACGTTGGTCGGGCTGCCGCCCAGGTATTTGCCGAAGGTCGTCACCTGCCGCAGGGAGACCCCGACCTCCAGTGGGTAGAGGTCGACCCCGACCCGCCCCATGGTCAGCACCTCCGGCGCGGCCGCCGCGGTGTCCGACACAGTGCCCGCCTCAGTGCCGGTCACGCGTCCTCCGGGGAGGCCAGGCCCGTGAGGTAGGCCAGGCTCGCGCGCACGTCCTCCACGGGATCGGCGTCGGCCGATGTGAGGATCACGTCCTGCTCCATGACATACCAGCCGGTGTACCCGGCGGCCGTCAGGCCGGAGACGATGCCCGCCACGTCCACGTCGCCGCGGCCGAGCGGCCGGTACATCCCGGCCCGCACCGCGTCGGTGTAGGTGAGCTCGCCCGACCTGACCCGCCCGGCGAGGCCGGCGTCGACGTCCTTGAGGTGCGCGTGGGCGATCCGCTCAGGGGCCTTCCTGACGACGTCGAGCGGGTCGGCGCCGCCGGCCAGCAGGTGCCCGGTGTCCAGGCAGAGGGAGACGGCCGCACCCTCGAGGACCCGCTCCACCTCCTCGCCGGTCTCGACCATGGTGCCCACGTGGGGGTGCAGGGTGACCAGGTGGGGGATCTCCCGGTCGATCCGGTCGAGATTGGACAGGAGCGTCCGCCAGCCCTCGTCGTCCAGGGCGGGGCGTCCGTCGTAGCCGTCCACCCCGGTCGCGGCGGCCAGCACGACGACCGCGTCCGCTTCGAAGGCGGCAACCGTGTCCCGCAGGCCGGGCAGCGGGTCGTGCGCCGGGTCGTGCAGGACGACCGGGACGAAGCCGCCGATCGCGTGCAGGCCGTAGCCGTCGAGCAGTGCGGCGCGGCGGTCCGGCTCCGGCGGCAGGAACCCGTCCGGGCCCAGTTCGGTGGCGGTCAGCCCGAGCGCGGCCATCTCGGCCAGCACGCGCTCCGGGGCGAGCTGGTGGCCCCAGCCGGGCACCTCGCAGACCCCCCAGGAGATGGGGGCGGCGGCGATCCTCACTTCGCCACCTCCATCACGCGGACGGGACGGTCGGTCCGGCGGGACAGGTCCGCCGCCTCGGCCACGTACAGCGCGGCCAGGGCGTCGCGGACCGTGCAGGGGCTCTCCCGTTCGCCCCGCGCCGCCTCCAGGAAGGCGGTCATCTCCGCGACGTACGCCTCCTCGAACCTGGCCTGGAAGTCCGGCCAGGGGTCGCCGTCCGGCGCGAAGCCCTCCGCCGAGCGCAGCGGGGTGCGCCCGCCGAGCCCCGCCGCCCAGGCGCCGCGGGTGCCGGCCAGCTCCATTCGCACGTCGTAGCCCGCGCCGTTGTAGCGCGAGCCCTGCAGGGTCGCCAGCGTGCCGTCGTCCATCGTGAGGATCGCGGCGCTGGTGTCCACGTCGCCCGCCTCGGCGAAGTACTCCTCGCCGCGGTTGGCGCCGGTCGCGTAGACCGTGTCCACCTCGCGCCCGGTGACCCAGCGCAGGATGTCGAAGTCGTGGATGTGGCAGTCGCGGAAGATGCCGCCGGACAACGGGATGTAGCCGGCGGGCGGAGGCGCGGGATCGGCGGTCATCAGGTGGACGCGGTGCAGCACGCCAAGATCGCCGGAGCGCAGCGCGTCACGGGCGGCCAGGTAGCCCGCGTCGAAGCGGCGCTGGAAGCCGATGTGGACGACGGCGCCGGTGCGCTCGACGGTCTCGGCGACCCGCAGCGTCTCCTCCACCGTGGGCGCCGCCGGCTTCTCGCAGAACGCCGGGACGCCCAGCTCACAGGCGCGTTCGAGCGCCTCCGCGTGGGTGGACGTCGGGGTCGCGATCACCATCGCGTCCGCGTCGAAGGGGTCGCCGACCGTCACGGAGGACCGTGCCGCCGAGAAGCGTGCCGCCACCTCCTCCGCCCGGCTCCGGTCCACGTCGGAGACCACCAGCTCGTCCGCGAGACCGGCAAGGGTGGCGGCATGGAAAACGCCTATGCGACCAAGGCCCAGCAAACCCACACGCATGTGTCAGCTCCTCGTCCAGGGGCCTCCAGTTCTAGATGAGCGGAAGGTAAAGGTCAAGAGTTTGTCCTGACATTCGGATGAACTATCATCCCGATGATAAAAGCGTGACTCAGCGCTCGACGAGGGTGACCTCGAGGGAATAGTGCGAGGCCCGGTACACGTGCGAGCCGTGCTCGACCGCCCGGCCCTGGTCGTCGTAGGTCGTGCGGACCATCGTGAGCAACGGGCAGCCTCGCCGCTCCTCCAGCAACCGGGCCTCCGCAGGAGTGGCGGCGCGGGCGCCGATGCGCTGGTGCGCCACCCGCATCCGGATGCCGGTCTGGCGGAGCATCTCGTAGAGCCCGCGCTCCATCAGCGACTCGGCGGTCAGTGGGGCCAGCCCGACCGGCAGCCAGTTGTGCAGCAGGGCGAGCGGTTCTCCCATGGCGTACCTGATCCGCTCCAGCCGCAGCACCTCCGTGCCCGGTTCTATCCCCAGGGCCACGGCGACCTCCTCCTCGGCCGGTACGGTGTCCAGGGACAGCACCCGGGTCTCCGGCTCCTGCCCGGCCCTGCGGAGGTCGTCGTACAGGCTGGTGAGCTCGACCGCGCGCTTCACCTGGCCGTGCACGACCTGGGTGCCGACGCCGCGTTTGCGGACGACCAGGCCCTTGTCCACGAGGAACTGGATCGCCTGGCGGATGGTGGGGCGGGAGAGGCCGAGTTGCTCGGCGAGCTGGATCTCGTTGTCCAGCCGGGAGCCGGGGGGCAGCTTGCCGGCCTGGATGGCCTCCGTGATCCGCTCGGCCACCTGGAAGTAGAGGGGCACGGGGCTCGACCTGTCGAGGTCGATGTCCAATCTGGTGACTGTCACGCCTCGACGGTAGCTGACATCAGAATGTCTTGACCAATGCCGCCGTGGCCCGATTAACGGGAGATGTCCAGTTCGCAACGGCGGTCATTATGTCTTGACAAACTATTCACGTGACGTTCATCGTGGAGCACACCGCGGCGCCGGATCGGGGCTCTGGGCGGCGCCCGACGACCCCCGAGAGGCAAGAGGAGTGACGCCACCTTGAGGCGTACCCGGAAGATCGTTCCCCTGGCACTGCTCGCGCTCGCCGTCGCCGCCTGCGCGCCCTCCACCGGCCCGGACGCGCCGTCCTCCGCGACGAGCGCCGAGCAGGCGCTGCCCGGCCCCTCGATCGACGCGTCCCTCGACCTGGACGCGCTGGTCGCCGCCGCGAAGAAGGAGGGCGGCCTGCTCGTCTACGACTCCAGCGGCGACATCGAAGAGGTGGCCAAGGCCTTCACCGCCAAGTACGGCATCCCCATGGAGGGGGTGAAGTCCGACACCCCGCAGACCGCCGAGAAGATGACGAGGGAGCACGCGGCCGGCAACGTCACCATCGACGCGGCCATGTACGAGGACGGCGGGGTGCTGGTCGGCCAGCTCATCCCGCAGGGCGTCGCCCGGACATGGGTGCCCGCCGACCTGAAGGACCAGATCCCGGCCGAGAACCAGAACCCGCTGCTCGCGCTGTCGAAGGCCACGGTTTTCGCGTACAACACCAAGCTCTCGCCCGGCGGGTGCCCGATCAAGAACGTGTGGGACCTGACCGAGCCGGAGTGGGCGGGCAAGCTCGTCATGCAGGACCCGCTCGGCAAGCCCACCGTGCTGTCGTTCTTCACCCAGCTCGACGCGCACGGCAACCAGGCGCTGGAGCAGGCCTACCAGGCGAAGTACGGCAAGCCGCTGCAGACCGAGGAGAAGAGCGCCGCCTACGAGTGGGTCAAGCGGATCTCGGCCAACAAGCCCGTTCTGACCGGCTCCGACGAGGACATCTCGGCGGCGGTGGGCGCGCCGAACGCCACCGACAAGAAGATCGGCTTCATGTCGATCTCGAAGTTCCGCAACAACGAGGACAAGGGATACGCGCAGGCGACCTGCGAGGGGATGACCCCGTTCGCCGGCTTCAGCTACCCCAAGTACGTCGCGATCGCCGCCAAGAGCAAGCACCCCAACGCGGCCAAGCTGTACGTCCACTTCATCATGACCGAGGAGGGCGTGAAGCACGAGATCGGCGAGGGCGGCGTCTCCGGCAACAGCACGGTGAAGCCGCTGGTCACCCCGGCCGGCCTGAACGACTGGAAGGGCCAGCTCTTCCACACCGACCCCGCAGGGCTGCTCGACGACCTGCGCAACCGGCAGACGGTCTCGGACTTCTGGCGCGTCAACCACGGCTGACCCGGTGAACGGAACGGCCCCCGGGAACACCCGGGGGCCTTCTATCGTGCCCGCGTCAGTCGCGCGGGTCCCAACCGTCGGTGTCCACGTCGAGGTCGAGGTTGTCCGCGATGTCGTCCCACTTCGTGAACTTGAAGTTCGTGATCTCCCGGTCGGGCTCGGCGGGGGTGTTCTCCCCGTCGTGCGCGACGAACAGGCCCTCGTCGAAGTCGCCGAGCGGGACGTTCAGCACGGTCGAGCCGTCGCTGTGCTCGACGCCGTCGCGGCCGTTCTTCTCGCCCACCCGGAACTGGCCGAGGTAGGCGTTGGACCCCTCTCTGCGGTAGACGGCGAAGGTGCTGTCGCCCTGGCTGGAGGCCAGCAGGTAGCCCTTGCCGTCCTCGCGGTAGTAGATCGTCAGGCCCTCGGCGTCCGCCGCCAGGTGCTTGCCGCCATAGCCGGGGTCGGCGCCGGGCGTGCACTCGTCGGTCGCGGCGTCGTACGTGCCGGGCACGCCGAACTCCTTGGTCTTGTCCACCAGCACCGGCGTGCCGGTGAGGTCGGCCCGCATCCGCCAGATGCCGACGTCCTCCTGGGCGGCGTAGAGGACGTCCTTCTCCTGGTCCACGACCATGCCCTCGACCTGCGGCTGCACTCCGGGCTCGTCGCACGGGGCCCAGGTCTGGCCGTTGGGCAGGGCGAACGACGCGGGCAGGTCGAGCGTCCTGACGAGCTGGTAGCCGACCTTCCCGCCCGGCTTGGGCAGCAGCTTCACCAGCCCGACCGAGGTCCGGTGCCGCCGGCTGACCAGCGCGTACGTCCCGGTGGAGTCCGTCCAGGTGGCCAGGCCGTACGCCGTCTCCTTGTCGTTGACCTGCTCCTGCGTGGAGTTGAAGACGAACGGCGCGGCCGGGTCGGTCACGTCGGTGAGCCGGCCCTGGGAGATGGCGTAGATCCTGAGCTGGTCGCGGCCGCGGTCGGAGACCACCGCGAGGTCCCGGCCGCCGAAACCGTAGGCCACGTCGACGTTGTTGTACCTGCCGACCTCGTCGTCGGGGCCCGGCGCGGCGGGCGCGGGCAGGTGCTGGACCTGCCGCCCGTCGAGGTCGTAGACGAAGAGCCCGGCCTCCTTGGCGGTGCCGATGACCACGCTGTCGCCCGAGTCGTGGGGGTCCACCCAGATGGCGGGGTCGTCGCCGTTGGCGTTGCCGCCGGCCTCGTCGTCGTACAGGGCGGGGGTCTCCACCTGCGGGTACACGGTGGCGACGCCGCTGCTCGACGCGGGGACCGCCGCCCCGCCTATCAGGGAGATCGTCAGGGTGGCAAGGAACAGCCCGGACAGGGGACGCATCGCGCCTCCTCGCTTGGGGGATGATGTCGCCTCGACCGTAATGACCAATTAACACCTATGCAATAGGTCATCCTTATGTCATGACATATTCACCAAAACTTCGGTTGCGTGTCCTGGTCCCCGGTGGCACAGTCGCACACCGGAAGGGAAGGAGCGCCGACGTGGGACTGTTCACCGAGGCCATGGGACAGGTGGCCGCGGGCGTGGCGGTGGTGACGGTCAAGGACGACCGCGACGACCTGGGCACGACGGTCGCGACCCTGATGTCGGTGTCGCTCGACCCGCCGCTCGTGCTGATCAGCCTCGACTCGGCCGGATACCTCGCCGAGGTGCTGCTGCGCAGGGACCGCTGGGCGGCGAGCGTCCTCGCGGACGGCCAGCAGACGGTCGCCTCCAGGTTCGCCACGGCCGGACGGCCGGGCGCCCGGCTCCTGCTGGCCGGGGTCGCCCATCATCGCGGCGCGCACAGCGAGGCGCTGGTCGTGGAGCGCGGGGTGGCGGCGATCGAGGCCGAGACGACCCAGGTCGTCCCGGCCGGCGATCACACGCTGTTCGTCGGGGAGGTCCTCGGCGTCGACTACGTCGACGGGTCGAAGGCCCCGCTCGTACGGCTGCGCTCCCGCTACCGTCCGGTGGTGTGATCTCCTACCTGATCGTCCACCAGCCCGGCAGCACGAGCGGGCCGTACGCCGGAAGGCCGAGCTGCCCGGCCATCCGCGCCAGCGGCCCCCACGCCTCCAGGCGCACCCGGGCGAGCGCGGCCGACTTGTCCTCGCTGGACTCCGGCGGGCGCAGCCGCTCCAGCGGGTGCATGCGGGGATAGGTCCGTACGGGGGCGTCGCCGGCCAGCCCGGCCCGGCGGCGGGCCAGGGCGAGTGCGTCCTCCAGGCCGCCGAGCTCGTCGGCGAGACCGGCCGCCCTGGCGTCGGCGCCGCTCCACACGCGGCCCCTGGCCAGCTCGTGCGCCCGCTCCTTGGTGAGGCCGCGGCCCTGCGCCACCTTCCCCACGAAGTCGTCGTAGATGCGGTCGAGCCAGGCGTTCACCCGCTCCCACTGGGCGTCGGAGAACGCGGTGGACGGCGAGAACATCCCGGCGTTGGCGCCCTCGGCGACCGACTCGGTCACCACGCCGAGCTTGCCGAGCAGCTCGCCGACGACGGGCTTGCCGCCGAACACGCCGATCGAGCCGGTCAGCGTGCCCGGCTGGGTCACGATCACGTCGGCGGCCATCGACACGAAGTAGCCGCCGGAGGCCGCCACGTCGCCCATCGACACGATGACCGGCTTGCCCGCCCGGCGCGCCAGCACGACCTCCCGCCAGATCGCGTCGGAGGCGACGTACGACCCGCCGGGGCTGTCCACGCGGAACACGATGGCCTTGACCTTCTCGTCCCGCCGGGCCGAGCGCAGGGCGGCGCAGATGGTGTCGGAGCCCATGGCGCCCCCGCCGCCCAGCGGGGAACGGCCGCTGCGCCCGAGGCGGATCATGCCGTTGCCGTGGACCAGGGCGACCGTGTCGGCCCCGGGGTGGGGGAGTCTGCCGGCCAGCGCGCTCTTGGCGTACCGCGACACGTAGAGCAGGTGCGCGCCGTCCTCGACGGTCTCCGCGTAGACCTCGTCGCGATACTTCAGCCCGTCGACGAGCCCGGCCTCGACGGCCTCCGACCCGATGAACGGGCCCTGGTCGATCAGCTCACGCACCCGCTCGGGGTCGATGCCGCGCGCCTCGGCGATGCCGGCGACGATCTGCTCGGTGACCGACTCGGCGATGCGCCCGGCCGACTCGCGGTGGGCGTCGGTCATGTGGTTCTGGGTGAAGGTGTTGGCCGCCGTCTTGTACTCGTGCCGCTGGCCGATCTGATACTCCACCCCGGCCTTGGCGAGCGCGTCGCGCAGGAACCGCTGCTCCAGCGCCACCCCGGTCAGGCCCACGTCGCCGGAGGGCTGGAGGTAGACCCGTTCGAAGGCGCTGGCCAGGTAGTAGGGGACGGTGCCGGCGCCGAACTCGCCGAACGTCTCGGCGAACGCGACGGTCCGCTTGCCCGCGGCGCGCAGCTTGACCACGGCCGCGCGCAGCTCCTGCACCATGCCGAGGCCGAGGGGGTTGCCGCCGATCTTGACGATCAGCGCGGTGACACGAGGGTCCTTGCGGGCGCGGCGCAGGCCCGACAGCACCTCCGTGAGGCGCGTCTTGCGCATGGACAGCAGGGCGGTGACGGGGTCGGCGGGCGGGCCTTCCGACAGCCCCTCGGTCAGGTCCAGTTCCAGCACGAGCGGCGCGGTGCGGCGCTGCCGCAGCTTGCCGACCGTTTCTACGATCGTCCTCGTCGCGTCCATAAATGCCACCATAAGCGAAGGTTTCGCCGGGATGGCCGGATGATCAGGGCCCCCGTGCGAGACGCACGGGGGCCCTGACCGGCTCGAAGCGGTTACTTCAGGCCGCTGGACGGCGTCACTTGAGTCCGTTGGACATCGCAGTGATGAGCTCACCGTTGGAGGTGTCGCCGCTGAACTCCCAGAAGAAGGCCCCGCCGAGACCCTGGTTCTTGGCGTAGGTCATCTTGCCGCCGATCGTGGCGGGAGTGTCGTAGCTCCACCAGTTCGAGCCGCACTTGGCGTAGGCGGTGCCGGCGACCGTGCCGGTGGCCGGGCAGCTGGTCTTGAGGACCTTGTAGTCCTCGATGCCCGCCTCGTACGTGCCGGGCGCGGCGCCGGTGGCGGTGCCGCCGGGGGCGTCCTGGGTGACGCCGGTCCAGCCGCGGCCGTAGAAGCCGATGCCGAGCAGGATCTTGTTCGACGGCACGCCCAGGCTCTTCAGCTTCTGCACCGCGTTGTCGGTGTAGAAGCCCGCCACCGGGATGCCGGAGTAGGACGTGAGCGGCGAGTGCGGAGCCGTCGGGCCCTTGGCGTCCCAGGCGCCGAAGAAGTCGTAGGTCATGACGTTGTACCAGTCGACGTACTGCGCCGCGCCGCCGTAGTCGGCGAGGTCCATCTTGCCGCCGGAGTTGCCGTCGGCGGTGATCGCCGCGGTGATCAGGTAGTCCTTGCCGAACTTGGCGCGCAGTGCGGCCATGAGGTTCTTGAACGCCGCCGGGCCGCTGCTGTCACAGCTGAGGCCGCAGGCGTTCGGGTACTCCCAGTCGATGTCGATGCCGTCGAACACGTCCGCCCAGCGCGGGTCCTCGACCAGGTTGTAGCAGGAGTTCGCGAACGCGGTGGGGTTGGCCGCCGCCTGCCCGAAGCCGCCCGACCAGGTCCAGCCGCCGAAGGAGTAGAGGATCTTGATGTTCGGGTACATCGCCTTGAGCTTGCGCAGCTGGTTGAACGCGCCGCGCAGCGCGTTGGGGTTGTCCCAGGTGTCCGCCTTGCCGTCCACGCTGTTGGCCGTGGTGTACGCCATGTCGTAGTCGGCGTAGGAGTCGCCGATCGCGCACTGGCCGTTGGTCACGTTGCCGAAGGCGTAGTTGATGTGGGTGAGCTTGGCGGCCGAGCCGCTGCTCACGATGTTCTTCACGAAGTACTGCCGGCCGTAGACGCCCCAGTCGGTGAAGTAGCCCATCACCTTCTTGCCGCCGGGCGGCGGGGGCGAGCTCGGGCTCGCCGAGGGCGACGGCGACGCGGACGGAGACGCGGACGGCGAGGCCGAGGGCGAGGCGGACGGGCTGGGGCTCGGGCTCTTGCTCGGGCTGGCCGAGGGGGAGGCGGTCGGCCCGCCGGTGCAGGGCGCGCCGTTCAGGGTGCAGTTCAGCGGGGTCGAGCCGCCGGGCGCGCCGACGAAGCCGAAGCTCGCCGAGGCGCCCGCCGCGAGGCCGCCGCTCCAGGAGGGGTTCTTGAACGTGTAGTGGTTGCCGCTCTTGGTCATGGTGGCGTCCCAGGCCGAGCTGATCGTCGCGCCCGAGGGCATGTCGATCTCGACGGTCCAGCTCGGCAGGGCGTCCGACCCGGCCTTCACGGTGAACTTGCCCTGGAAGCCGGAGCCCCAGTCGGAGTCGACGGCGTACGTGGCGGTGGCGGGGGTGGCGGCGGTGGCGGTCCCGAGCGCGATCGGCGCGAGTAACGCTGCGCCCGCGATTACGGACCCCAGGAGGATCTTTCGCAACGGAGCTCCTGCTCTTGGGGGGTAAAGGACAGGAAAGTTTCCTATTAGTTAGGAGAGTAAGCACAGACTGCGAAGGGGTCAACGCCCTCGCACCCTTCTAAGCGTCGTTTAAGCCTCCGCTAAGGTCGCCGGCGCCGGCCCGGGCGACAGGAGAGTCTCCACTCCGGGGCGGGCGCGGCGGGCACCGGCTCTCGTACCATGAGTCGGTGTACGGCTTCGCCCGCTCCGTGTGGTCCGAGCCCCGTCCCCCCGATGCACCCGTACGGGTGTGGCGGGACTGGGCGCTCGTCGGGATGCTCGTGCCGCTCGCGGTGCTCGAAGGGGTGCTGCGGCCGGACCTTCCCTGGCGGCTCTTCGAGGTGGCCGTCACCGTCGGGCTTGCGCCCACCCTGCTGTGGCGGCGGACCCGGCCGCTGGCGATGCTCGCGATCTGCTTCGTCGCCACGGGCGTGATCCCGATCCTCGTGACCGGCACGACGCTCGACATGTACACGCTGGTATACATGCTGGTCCTGCCGTACGCGTTGTTCCGGTGGGGATCGGGCCGGGAGATCGTGACCGGCCTGGGAATCATGCTCGCCGCCGCCGGTCTCTCCGTGCTCGTCAAACACGCCGCTCCCGCCGACGTGGTCGGGCCGTTCGCCGTCATGCTCGCGACCACCAGCCTGGGCGGCGTGTTCCGCTATCGGGCCGGGGCGAGGATGCGCGAGCTGGACCAGGTCAAGCTGATGATGCGCGAGCAGCTCGCCCGCGACCTGCACGACACGGTCGCGCACCACGTCTCCGCGATGGCCATCCGCGCACAGGCCGGGCTCGCCACGGCGGCCTCGCGGCCTGACGCCGCGACCGAGGCCCTCCGCGTGATCGAGGCCGAGGCGGCCCGGGCCCTCGACGAGATGCGCGGCATCGTCCGCGTCCTGCGCCGGGACCGGCCGGCGGAGCTGACCCCCGGCCGGCGCATCGCCGAGCTCGAACGGCTCGCGAGCCGGGGCGGCTCCCACCACCCGGCGGTCGAGGTGGAGATATCGGGCGACCTGGACGGCCTGTCGCCGTCGGTCGAGTCCGCGGTCTACCGCATCGCCCAGGAGGCGGTGACCAACGCCGTACGGCACGCGCGCCGCGCCACCCGGGTCGAGGTGCGCGTCGCCGCCGACGAGACGGCGGTGCGCCTGTGCGTGCGCGACGACGGCGGCGGGGGCTCCGCGCGCCCGGCCGCGTCGCCGGGATACGGGATCATCGGCATGAGCGAGCGGGCGAACCTGCTCGGCGGCTCCTGCGCGGCCGGCCCCGACCGCGGTCGGGGGTGGACGGTGACCGCGGTGCTTCCCCGGGCCGGCGTCGCCTCATGACCGTCCGGGTGCTGATCGCCGACGACCAGGAGATCGTCCGCACCGGGCTCTCGATGATCCTCGACGCCCAGCCGGACATCGAGGTCGTCGGCACGGCCGCCGACGGGCGGCGGGCCGTCGAGCTCGCGCGGCGGCTGCGCCCCGACGTGTGCCTGTTCGACATCCGCATGCCCGGGACCGACGGCATCGAGGCGACCCGGTCCCTCGCCGGTCCGGACGTCGCCGACCCCCTCGCCGTCGTCGTGATCACCACGTTCGACCTCGACGAGTACGTCTACGCCGCGCTGAGAGCGGGGGCCCGGGGTTTCCTGTTGAAGAACGCCGGCGCCGACATGCTCGCGCAGGCCGTGCACGCCGCGGCCGGCGGCGACGCGCTCATCGCCCCGAGCGTCACCGCGCGGCTGCTCGGGGCCTTCGCCCGCACCGGTCCCGCCCCGTCACCCGCGCAGCCCATCGAGGCGCTCACCTACCGGGAGGAGCAGATCCTCGCCGCCGTGGCGCGCGGCCGGACCAACGGCGAGATCTCCGCCGAGCTGCACATCTCGCTCAGCACGGTCAAGACCCACGTCGCCAGCCTGATGGCCAAGCTCGGCGCCCGCAACCGCGTGGAGATCGCTATCTGGGCCTACGAGACCGGCCGCGTCAGGAGTTGACCCGGGGGCCCGGCTCCGCGCCGCGCCCGGGCCGGCGGTCCGGTCGCGAGGCGGCGGCGTTCAGCGCGGGATCGCCCAGTCCGGCACCCAGGTCCCGGAGGCGTCGTGGCCGGCCGCTGTGGCGGCGAGGTGGGCGCGGAGGGTGGCGAGCGCGGGGTGGGGGTTGTCGCGGTGCCACAGGAGCGAGTGCGGGTAGACGGGCATGGGGTCGGTCACCGGGATGCGGCGCAGGCCGTGGCCGGCGGGCCAGACGACGCGGGTCTGCCCGCCCATGAAGGTGGCCAGGGCCGGGGTGTCGGCGATGGTGTCGAGGAGCGCGTCGGAGCCGAAGTTGGGGCCGGTCGCCTCGATGGTGAGGCCGAACTCGGCGACGAGGTCGTCGTAGTAGGCGGCCCACTCGGTCCCGGGGACGAGGCCGGGCATCCAGATCCGGTGCCCGGCGAGCTGAGCGAGGGTCACGGACCGGGCGCCTGCCAGCGCGTGGGCGGGGCCGGTGAGGAGCTGGAGCGGCTCGTCGAGCACCCGGACGGACTCGATGTCCTCGGGAAGGGGCCGGCCGGGCATGACGACGGCGCGGAAGGACGCGTCGATCGCGCCGGACCGGACGGCGGCGACGGCCCTCTCGATGTCGAACAGCATCACCACGTCGAGGTCGATCTCGGGGTGCGCGCGGTGGAAGCCGCGCATCAGGCCCGAGGCCGCGCCGCGCGAGTTGAGCACGTCGACGCGTAGTGGACGGCGGCCGGCGCGCACGGAAGCGACGGCCCGGTCGGCGGCGCGCAGCAGCTCCCGGGCGTGGGGCAGGAACGCCTGCCCGTCGATGGTGAGCTCGGCGCCGCGCGGCGTGCGGGTGAACAGCCGCACGCCGAGGTCGCGCTCCAGCGCGGCGATGCGCTTGGAGACGGCCTGCTGGGTGACCGCCAGCTCGGCGGCGGCCTCCTGGAACTGCCCCGCGTCGGCGGCGGCGACGAAGGTCCGGACGGTGTCGAGGTCCATGCGGACACCCTAGAGATACAACCGTTGGTTGTGGCCGGGCGGCCCTGTGGTTGTTTGATCTCGGGGCATGCTGCTCGCTTTGATGCTTCCGATCGCGGATCGGTTGTGCGAGCGAGTGACGAGGGGCGTCGGGCATGAGGAACGGGCACCGGCTGGGGCGGCGGTTCGGGTGGCTCTGGGGAGCGTACGGGGCCAGCGCGCTCGGCACATGGCTCGCCTTCGGCGCGTTCCCGCTGATCGCGGTGCAGGTGCTGCACGCCGGACCGGTGGAGGTCGCGGCGTTGTCCTCCGTGGGGGCTGCGGTGGGCGCGGCAGTGGCGGTGCCGCTGGGCCCGTGGATGGAGTTCCGCCGCAAGCGGCCGGTGCTGATCGGGATGGACCTGGTGCGGTTCGCGGCGCTGCTGACGATCCCCGCCGCGTTCGCGCTCGGCGTGCTCTCCTTCGTCCAGCTCCTGCTGGTCTCGGTCGTCGTCGCGGCGGCCGACATCACCTTCCGCGCCGCCTCCGGCGCGTACCTGAAGACGTTGCTTCCGGCCGGGGACCTGCTCGTGGCCAACGCCCGATTCGAGTCCACGTCCTGGACGACCACGATCATCGGACCGCCGCTCGGCGGTGCCGCGATCGGGCTCCTCGGTCCGGTGGCGACGGTGGTGGCCGACGCGGTCAGCTACCTGCTCTCGGCCCTGGGCATCCGCGCGACGGGCGGCCAGGAGCCGCGGCCCGAGCGCCGGGAGGCCGCGCGCATACGCGCCCGGGACCTGCTCGACGGCTGGCGGTACATCCTCGCCGACGCGACGCTGCGCCCCCTGTTCTTCAACACCGCCGTGTTCAACGGCCTGGTGATGGCCGCCGACGCGCTGCTGGCCGTCCTGATGCTCGGCCGGCTCGGGTTCGAGCCGTGGCAGTACGGCCTCGCCTTCGCCGCGCCCTCGATCGGCGGGCTGCTGGGTTCGCGGCTGGCCCGGCCGCTCGTCACCCGGTTCGGGCAGCACCGGGTCCTGGTCGTCTCCGGGGCGCTGCGCGCGCTCTGGCTCGTCGGCCTGGCCTTCGTGGGACCGGGCGCCGGAGGGCTGCTGCTGGTGATGGGCGTCGAACTCGGGCTCATCTTCTGCTGCGGGGTCTTCAACCCCGTCTGCGCCACCTACCGCCTCGAACGCACCGCGACCGATCGGGTCGCCCGCACGCTGTCCGCCTGGTCGGTGACGACCAAGGCCTCGACCGCGCTCCTGACGGCCGCATGGGGCGTGCTGGGCGGTCTGCTCGGCCCGCGCACGGCCATCGGCCTGGCCGGCGTGCTCCTGCTGGCGACCCCGCTGCTGCTCCCCCGACGCACCGCGGCGCCCCTCGCCGCGCCCCCTGCCGAGCCGCTCGCGGAGACGGAGCCCGCACCGAACGGCGCCTGACGGGCCGCCAGGGCCGTCACCGCGATCTCATCACCCCAAGGAGAGAAGATGACCGTCACGACCCCGGCGCCGGACCCCCGGACGGCCGCACTGCTCGTCATGGATTTCCAGCAGGCGATCCTGGCCTCGTTCCCTGATCCGGCCGACACCGAAGCGCTGCTGTCCCGGGTGGCCGGCGCCGTCGCCGACATGCGCGCGCATGGCGCCGCCATCGCCTACGTGCGCGTTGGATTCACCGAAGCCGACTGGGCGGCGATCCCGCCGGCCAACAAGGCGTTCTCCTTCCTCGGCCGGCAGCGCCTCATGCACCACGCGGATCCCGCCGCAGACCTCCATCATCGGCTCGCTCCCGAGCCCGGCGACATCGTCGTCCGCAAGACCCGCTACGGCGCGCTGTCCACGACGGACCTGGACCCGCGACTGCGGGATCGCGGTATCAGCACCCTGGTGATCGCCGGCATCGCCACCAGCGGTGTCGTGCTGTCCACCGTCACCGACGCCGCCGACCGCGACTACCGGCTCTACGTCCTGTCCGACGGCGTCGCCGACCCGGACCCGCACGTTCACCAGACCTTGATGACCGGCGTCTTCCCGAGAATGGCGCACGTCATCGACACCGCCGAACTGCGCTCGCTCCTGCACGACAGCCGTCCCGATCGGGCATAAGCCCGTCACGCTCGGGACAGAGGCGGGAGTTCGGGGCTTCTGCGGACGGCCCACTCCGCGACGACGAGGTTGATCACCCATCCCGCGCCCATGAGCAGCGCCCGGGGGAGCGGGCCGGGCTCGCCGGCCAGCGCCATCAAGGGACCGACGGTCAGCACCTGGGTGCCCGCGCCCATGCCGATCGCGTAGCCCCGTGTCATCCAGGCGCGGTGACGGGCGACGTCCCGCCGCCGGATCGCCGCGAAGCCGAGGACGAGGGACACGATCATGAGGGTGCCGAACACCAGTCGCAGGCCCACGAGGAGGGCGCTGTCGTTGGGCAGATGGGGATAGAACAGCGTCATCCACAGACCCGTGAACGCGCTGACGAGCCCGGACGGAACCACGAGCCGTCCGGCGGCGCGGTGCCAGGCGGGCCTGCGGCGGCGTGATCCGCGGGCGAACTGGAGGGCCCCCAGGACGCTGAAGAGCGTGACGCTGACGATGTGCGCGACGACGGGCGCGGGCGTCGCGAAATACCGGACGCTGTCCTGCGTGATCGGCCCGCCGCCGGCCAACTGGCCCAGCCGGGTGGCACCGGCGATCACCGGGACGGCGCTGAGCGCGATCAGCGCGGCGGGCACGAGCCACCGGGGTGCGAGCGTGGGCCGTTTCGTCGATGTGGTCATGCGCCGATCGTGGACCGCGAGGGGGCGGCGCTTCATCGGCGGAACGGCCGGATCCGCACCGCCCGATCGGCTGCCGATCGGGCGTACTTTCGGCCGATACGCCCTGGGTGTGGCGCTTCTTACGCTGGCTCTCCCACCGGCAAGGTGACGAGGAGAATCCGATGAAGGCGTACGTCCTGCGCTCGTACGGTCCGCCCGACGTCCTGGAGCTCACCGACGTCGTCACGCCCGTGCCCGGCCCCGGAGAGGTGCTGGTCCGGGTGCGCGCCACCTCCGTCCAGCCCTACGACTGGCACCACATGAGAGGCGAGCCGTACGCGGCGCGCCTGATGGGCGGCACGCTCGGCCCGCGCAAACCGCGAATCGGGATCCTGGGCGCCGACGTGGCGGGACAGGTCGAGGCGGTCGGCGCCGGCGTCACCGCGTTCCGCCCCGGCGACGAGGTGTTCGCCCTGCTGACGCGGGGCGGCTTCGCCGAGTACGTGTGCGTACGGGAGAGCGAACTGGCCCGGAAGCCGGAGAACCTGTCGTTCGAGCAGGCGGCCGCGGTGCCGATGGCGGCCGTCACCGCACTGATGGCGCTCGACCAGGGAGGGGTCCAGGCAGGAAACGACGTCCTCGTGAACGGCGCCTCGGGCGGCGTGGGGACCTTCGCCGTGCAACTCGCCAAGGCGTTCGGCGCCCAGGTCACCGGTGTGTGCGGCGGCCGGAACGCCGACCTGGTGCGGTCGATCGGCGGGGACGAGGTCGTCGACTACACGAAGGAGGACTTCACCCGGCGCGGGCGGCGTCACGACCTGCTGCTCGACATCGCGGGCACCCGCGCGCTGCGGGCCTGCGCGCGGGTGCTGAAGCCCCGGGGGACGCACGTCGTCGTCGGCGGGCCGGCCGGACGATGGCTGCAGCCCGTCGGCCACATCATCGCGACGCTCGCGGTGTCGCCGTTCGTGTCCCAGCGCGTGGTCGTGACCCGGGTGGCCGACGGCGGGAACACCCGGGGCGACCTGATGCGGCTGACCGAACTCATCGAGGACGGCAAGGTCACCCCGGTGATCGACCGCAGCTATCCGTTCCACGAGATCCCGGCGGCCATCGGATACGTGGAGCAGGGGCACGCCCCCGGAAAGGTCGTCATCACGGTCTGACCGGCCTTCCGGGGCCTGCTTCGGCAGCCACGCCCAGCCGGTCGGCCAGGTCGCGCAGGACCGGGATCAGCTCGGGCGGGTCCAGCACCCGGAACGGGAATCCCTTGGCCGCGACGTGCAGGGCCAGCGTCTCCAGTGAGTCGGAGCCCGTGTGGAACAGGCAGGCGTCGGCGCCATGCGCCTCCAGCCGGCCGGCCGTGGGGGAGGAGCGCCGGGCCACCGCCTCGATCGGGGCCTCGAACAGGATCCGGGCCCGGTAGCGGTAGGGCGCCGACGAGATCGCCTGGGAGATGTACGCCGCCACGTCACCGGAGGGAGGCGTACGCGGAGTGAACCGGGCGCCGGGCGGGTCCACAGGTCCCTGAATCCGGTCGGCCCGGAAGGTCCGCCAGTCGTCGCGGTCCACGTCCCACGCCAGCAGATACCAGCGGCGGTGCGTGTGAGCCAGCCGGTGGGGCTCGACGGTACGGACCGGCAGGCCGTCCCGTCCCGGATACCGCAGCCGCAGCCGCCGGTGGTCCCGGCAGGCCGCCGCGAGCGCGGTCAGCAGGCCCGGATCGACCGCCTCGGTGACCGGCGCGGGCCCGGTCAGCGGCACGGCCGCCGCTCGGAACGCGGTCACCCGGTGCCTGAGACGGGCCGGGAGCATCTGCTCGAGCTTGGCCAGCGCCCGCACCGAGACCTCCTCCAGCCCGGCCACGCTGCCGGTCGCCGCCGTGTGCAGCCCGATCGCGACCGCCACCGCCTCCTCGTCGTCGAGCAGCAGCGGCGGCAGCGCCGTGCCGACGCCGAGCCGATAACCGCCCGCGACTCCCGGGGTCGCGTCCACCGGATAACCGAGGTCGCGCAACCGGTCGATGTCGCGCCGCACCGTACGCAGGCCCACGCCGAGTCGTTCGGCCAGGTCGGCGCCCCGCCAGTCGCCGCGCGACTGGAGCAGCGACAGCAGCCGGAGCAGTCGTGCCGAGGTTTCCAGCATGACCTGAATTGTGCCCGCTATTGGTGACCGAAGCTGACACCGATCGTTCCTACGGTGATCGCATGACGAACACCGAGATCCGTCCGTTCCGCATCGACATCCCCCAGGCCGACGTCGACGACCTGCGCGACCGGCTGGCCCGCACCCGCTGGGCCCCCGAGCTGCCGGGAACCGGCTGGGAGCGCGGCGTGCCGACCGGCTACCTGCGCGACCTGGCGGCGTACTGGGCGGAGAAGTACGACTGGCGGGCGCACGAGGCGGCGATCAACGCCCATCAGCAGTTCACGACCACGATCGACGGCGTCGACCTGCACTTCCTGCACGTCCGCTCGGCCGTGGCGGACGCCACGCCGCTGCTGCTGCTGCACGGCTGGCCCGGTTCGATCGTGGAGTTCCTCGACGTGATCGGCCCGCTCACCGACCCCGTGGCGCACGGGGGCGACCCCGCCGACGCCTTCCACGTGGTGATCCCGTCGCTTCCCGGGTACGGCTTGTCCGGCCCGCTGCCCGCTGTCGGCTGGACCGACGGACGTGCCGCCGTGGCGCTGGCAGAGCTGATGGACCGGCTCGGCTACGACCGGTACGGCGTGCAGGGCGGTGACGTGAGCGCCTTCATCGCCCCGCTGATCGGCCGGGCGGCGCCCGACCGGGTCATCGGGGTCCACCTCAACGCGCTGGTCACCTTCCCGACGGGGGACCCGGCCGACATGGCCGCGCTCACCGAGGCCGAACGGGAGCGGCTGGGACGGATGAAGGACTGGCAGGACCGGTCGAGCGCGTACATGCAGATCCAGGGCACCCGGCCGCAGACGATCGCGCACGCCCTGCACGATTCCCCGGCCGGCCAGCTCGCCTGGATCGTGGAGAAGTTCCAGGAGTGGACAGACCCGGCCGCCCATCTGCCCGAAGACGCCGTGGACCGCGACCGGATCCTTACCGACGTCAGCCTCTACTGGTACACCGGCACCGCGGGCTCGGCCGCGCACACCTACTTCGAGCGGTTCAACGACCCGTCCATGTGGGCGCCGCGCGAGCGATCGAGCGTGCCGACGGCCGTGGCGGTTTTCCCCACGGACTTCGCCATCCGCAGGTTCGCCGACACGACGCACACCATCGTGCGCTGGACCGAGTTCGACCGGGGCGGCCACTTCCCCGCCCTGGAGGCGCCCGGCCTGCTCGTGGAGGACCTGCGGGAGTTCTTCCGAGGGCGCGCCTGACCTGCTCCGCCCGAATCCCGGGGGTCCGCGCCGCGGACCCCCGGCCGGCGGGGCTCAGGACTCGGCGACCAGGCCCTCGGGCTCGGCCGCCGCCTCCGGCTCCTCCGCCCGCTCCTCCATCTCCGGGCTCACCGCCGTCGGGCTCTCCACCGGCCGCAGCCACACGACGCCGAGCGGCGGCACGCGCAGCCGGGTCGAGCAGGGCAGCCCGTGCCGCGGCTCCTCGACCGACTCGACCGCGCCCATGTTGCCGACGCCGCTCCCGGCGTACTCGTACGCGTCGGTGTTGAGGATCTCCTCCCACCGCCCGGGGGTGGGCAGGCCGAGGTGGTAGTCCTCGTGCGGGGCGCCGGAGAAGTTGGCGACGCAGGCCAGCACCGAGCCGTCCGCGCCGTACCGCAGGAACGACAGCACGTTGCCCGAGGCGTCGTCGGCGTCGATCCAGCGGAAACCCTCGTGGCTGTTGTCGCGCGAGTACAGCGCGGGCGACTCCCGGTAGACGCGGTTGAGGTCCTTCACCAGGCGGCGTACGCCCTGGTGGAAGTCGAAGTCCAGCACCCACCAGTCGAGGCCGTTCGCCTCCGACCACTCGGCACCCTGGCCGAACTCGCCGCCCATGAACAGCAGTTGCTTGCCGGGATGGGCCCACATGAAGCCGTACAGCGCGCGCAGGTTCGCGAAGCGCTGCCACTCGTCGCCCGGCATCTTGCCCAGCAGCGACCCCTTCAGATGGACGACCTCGTCGTGCGACAGCGGCAGCACGAAGTTCTCCGAGAAGGCGTACATCAGGGAGAACGTCATCTGGTGGTGGTGATACTGCCGGTAGATCGGCTCGCGGGACATGTAGCTGAGCGAGTCGTGCATCCAGCCCATGTTCCACTTGAAGCCGAAGCCGAGCCCGCCGAGGTGGACGGGCCGCGACACGCCGGGCCAGGCGGTCGACTCCTCCGCGATCGTCACGATTCCCGGCTCCTCGCGGTAGACGACGGAGTTCATCTCCTTGAGGAACTCGATCGCGTCGAGGTTCTCCCTGCCGCCGTACACGTTGGGCGTCCACTCGCCCTCGCGCCGCGAGTAGTCGAGGTAGAGCATCGAGGCCACCGCGTCCACCCGCAGGCCGTCGACGTGGAACTCCTTCAGCCAGTAGAGCGCGTTGGCCACCAGGAAATTACGCACCTCGTTGCGGCCGAAGTCGAAGACGTACGTGCCCCAGTCGGGGTGGGTGCCGCGGGCGGGGTCGGCGTGCTCGTAGAGCGGCGTGCCGTCGAAGCGGGCCAGCGCCCACTCGTCCATCGGGAAGTGCGCCGGCACCCAGTCCACGATCACGCCGATGCCGGCCCGGTGCAACTCGTCGACGAGGTGACGGAAGTCGTCGGGGGAGCCGAACCGCGAGGTCGGGGCGTAGTAGGAGGTCACCTGGTAACCCCACGAGCCGCCGAACGGGTGCTCGGCGACCGGCAGGAACTCCACATGCGTGAAGCCCATGTCCTTGACGTACGCGACCAGCTCGCGGGCGAGGTCGCGGTAGGACAGGCCGGGCCGCCAGGAGCCCAGGTGCACCTCGTAGGTGCTCATCGGCTCGGCGAGGGCGTCGTGCGACGGCCGGGCGGCCATCCACTCCTCGTCGCGCCACTCGTACGCGGACCTCTCGACGATGCTGGCGGTCGCCGGGGGCACCTCGGTGCGGCGGGCCATCGGGTCGGCCTTCTCCCGCCAGATCCCGTCGAGGCCGAGGATCTGGAACTTGTACCGCGTGCCCTCGCCGATCTCCGGGAGGAACAGCTCCCACACGCCCGACCGGCCGAGCGAGCGCATGGGGTGGGCGGCCCCGTTCCAGTGGTTGAAGTCGCCGATCACCCGCACGCCCTGCGCGTTCGGCGCCCACACCGAGAAGGCCGTACCGTCCACGTCCTCGTGGCGGATCACCCGCGCCCCGAGCACCTCCCACAGCCGCTCGTGCCGACCCTCACCGATCAGGTGGAGATCCAGCTCGCCCAGCGTCGGCCAGTGCCGGTACGGATCGTCCGTCTCGTACGGCGGGGCGTCGGGATAGGTGATGCGCAGGCGATATTCGGGAATCTTGTCGACGCCGGGCAGCGTCACCTCGAACACCCCGAACGCGACGTGGCTCATCTCGTGTGCCGACCCGTCGGCCAGCACCTCGACCTTCTCCGCGAAGGGGCGCAGGGCCCTGATCGTGACGCCGTCGGGCCCGGGATGGGCCCCCAATATGGAGTGGGGGTCGTGGTGTGCGCCCCCCGCCAGCCGGTCCAAGTCCATGTCGCCCAACCTGCCCTAGATATATCCCTCCGAACACCCTGATCTTGTCAGCGAAAGGCCGCGAGCGGGATGGGCAGCCACGAGGGGCGGTTGCGCGCCTCGTAGACGACCTCGTACACCGCCTTGCTCAGTTCGAGCGCGCGCAGCAGCACCGCGTCGTCGCCGCGGATGCGCCCGCCGCCCTCGGAGTAGCCGGCCAGGAACGCGGCCCGGTTGCGCTCCGACCACTCCCTGGCCCGGCTCTCCAGCCCGTCGGCGTTCGGGTGCCCGGCCAGCAGGTGCCGCGCGGCGTATTCGAACGAGCGCATCATGCCCGCCACGTCGCGCAGCGGCGAATCGAGCGCCCGCCGCTCGGCCAGCGGCTGGCCCGGCTCGCCCTCGAAGTCGAGCACCACCCAGTCGGTCATGGTGCGCATGACCTGGCCGAGGTGGTAGTCGCCGTGCACCCGCTGCACCGGGATCTCGTGGCCGATGTCGGACAGCCGGTCGAACGCCTCGGCGGCCACGGCGGCGTGCTCGCCGAGGCGCGGCACCTCGGCCACCGCCTTGTCCAGCCGGCGGCGGAACCGCTCGGTCATCCGCTTGATCTCGGGCGGCTCGATCGTCCCCGTGGGGAAGGCCCGCGCGAGTTCGCGGTGCACCTGCGCGGTGGCCAGTCCGAGCCGCCGCGCCTCGCCGGCGAAGTCGCCTCCGGCGTCCTCCGCCGGCATGCCCTCGGGGCACGCGTAGAGGTCGCGCACGCTGGTCAGCGCCATCGACCAGCCCTCGTTGGCGTTCTGCAGATATTCCTGCATGATCGCCAAGGTGGTCGGCTCGCCCTGGAGTTCGGTCTCGATCCAGCCGTACGGCCTGGCCACATGGGCCGAGCCCGCGTCGGCGAGCGCCGTGATGATCTCCAGCTCGGGGTTGACCCCCGGGTTGAGCTGGCGGAACAGCTTGAATATGTACTTGTCGCCGTACACCAGCGAGGTGTTCGACTGCTCGGCGGTCAGCACGAGGCTGCGTTGCGAGGTGTCGATCTCCGCCCCGTGCGCGGGGTGGAAGCCGAGGCCGTCGAACCGGCGGTCGGCGGCCATCCCCTCCAGCAGGTGCCCGGTCAGGGCGGAGTCGTGCAGCGCGTCGTAGACGTTCACCTCGCGGCCGTCGCGGCGGCACGTACCGATGAGCACGTGCCCGAGCCGGTCGGGCAGGTGCTCGCGCAGCCCGACCGGGATCTGGTAGCGCGTGCGTCGCTCCCCCTGCCGCACGCACACGATCAGATGGAGCAGCGCCGGGTCACCGGCGGCGATCTCGATCTCGGAGTCGATGGACAGGTCGTCGATGGCGCGCCCCTTGCCGGCGAACCACCGTTGTCCGGTGATCCAGCCGGCCAGGAGTCCCTGAAGTGAAGTCGTCACTCCTCCTTCGTGCCGGCCGTCCTGTGCGTGACGGGCAGTGTGAACCAATAGAACCCATGCCCAGGGAGCGTCAAAAGATACGGAAGCTCACCGATCGGGGGAAAAGGAACTCCGCCCATGCACTCGACCGGCGTGGATCCCTCGAACCTGCGCAGGTCGAGCTCGACCGGCTGGGGGAAGCGCGACAGGTTGTTGACGCACAGGACCCGGTCGTCGCCCAGCTCGCGCACGAACGCGAGCACGCTCGGATTGGACGAGTTCAGCTCGGTGAACTCGCCGAGGCCGAACACCGGGTGACGCTTGCGGATCTCGATCATCCGCTTGGTGAAGTGGAGCAGTGAGCTGGCGCTCTTCTGCTGCGCCTCGACGTTGATCGCCTGATATCCGTAGATCGGGTCCATGATCACCGGCAGGTAGAGCCGGCCGGGATCGCAGTTCGAGAAGCCCGCGTTGCGGTCGG
This sequence comes from Microbispora sitophila, assembly GCF_014892245.1. NCBI lineage: Bacteria > Bacillati > Actinomycetota > Actinomycetes > Streptosporangiales > Streptosporangiaceae > Microbispora > Microbispora sitophila. Next base: position 82,142 of record NZ_JADBGC010000001.1, read on the forward strand.
GCGTCCACTGCATCGGCGTGCGGACGCCGTCCCGGTCGCCGAGCCAGATGTTGTCGCCCATGCCGATCTCGTCGCCGTAGTACATCACCGGCGAGCCGGGCAGGCTGAGCAGCAGCGCGGTGAACAGCTCGATCTGGTTGCGGTCGTTGTCCAGCAGCGTCGCCAGCCGGCGGCGGATGCCGACGTTGGCCCGCATGCGGGGGTCCTTGGCGTACTCGGAGTACATGTAGTCGCGCTCTTCGTCGGTGACCATCTCGAGCGTGAGCTCGTCGTGGTTGCGCAGGAAGATGCCCCACTGGCAGTTCTCGGGGATCTTCGGCGTCTGGGCCATGATCTCCGAGATCGGGTAGCGCGACTCCCGCCGCACCGCCATGAAGATGCGCGGCATCAGCGGGAAGTGGAAGGCCATGTGGCACTCGTCGCCGCCGGTGACCGGGTCGCCGAAGTACTCCACCACGTCGGCCGGCCACTGGTTGGCCTCGGCCAGCAGCACCCGGTCGGGGTAGAGGCGGTCCACCTCGGCCCGCACCCGCTTCAGGTACGCATGGGTCGCCGGCAGGTTCTCGCAGTTGGTGTCCTCCTGCTCGAACAGGTAGGGGATCGCGTCGAGCCGGAACCCGTCGATGCCGAGGTCGAGCCAGAAGCGGATGACCTCCATCATCGCGTCCTGCACCGCCGGGTTCTCGAAGTTGAGGTCCGGCTGGTGGTGGAAGAACCGGTGCCAGTAGTACTGCCCCCGGACCGGGTCGTACGTCCAGTTGGAGGCCTCGGTGTCGATGAAGATGATCCGGGCGTCCTTGTACCTCTCGTCCGTGTCGCTCCACACGTAGAAGTCGCCGTACGGGCCCTCGGGGTCGTGCCGGGACGCCTGGAACCACGGGTGCTGGTCGCTGGTGTGGTTCATGACCAGGTCGGCGATGACGCGGATGCCCCGTTTGTGCGCCTCGTCGACCAGCTTGATGAAGTCTCCCAGGTCACCGAAGTCCGGAAGGATCTTCATGTAGTCCGAGATGTCGTACCCGCCGTCCTTGAGGGGGGACTCGTACAGCGGGAGCAGCCAGAGGCAGTCGATGCCGAGCCACTGGAGATAGTCCAGCTTCTCGATGAGGCCGCGGATGTCGCCGGTGCCGTCGCCGTTCGAGTCGGCGAAGCCCCGGATAAGCACCTCGTAGAAGACAGCCCGCTTGTACCAGCGCCGATCCCGTGGTTCCTCCTCGGTGAAGGTGTTCGGGACGGGCTGTGTGTGACTGGGCTGCGTGTGACTGGGCTGAGGTGTCGTCGAGCTCACCTTTTGACTCCCCGGATGTGCCGAGCTGCGCTCACGGGCGGTGCGCTGACCCGTGGCGGAGCGTGAGAATGTGTGCGGGATGGACGTGCGGGTCGAGGCGCACGTAGTTCGCCTGCCCCCAGCGGTACGACTCGCCCGACAGTTGGTCGTCCACGACGAACTCGGCATGCCAGTCGAGACCGAGGGCGGGCATGTCGAGCCGGACCGTCGCCTCGTGTGTGTTGTGTGGATCCAGATTGACGACGGCCAGCACGACATCGCCTAGTCCGTGCCGTCGTGAGGCCGTGTCATAGGCGCCGGGCAGCCGCTTGGAGAAGCAGATCACGTCCGGCTGGTCGACGTTGTGAAACCGTAGGTTACGCAATTCCTGGAGCGCCGGGTGCGCTCTTCTCAACAAATTGAGCTGGGTAATGAACGGGGCAAGGCTGCGGCCCTCACGCTCCGCCCCCGCCCAGTCACGCGGCCTGTACTGGTACTTCTCGCTGTCGAGGTACTCTTCGCTGCCCGGACGGACCGGGACGTTCTCAGCCAGTTCATACCCGGAGTAGACCCCCCAGGTGGGCGCCATCAGCGCCGCGAGGACCGCCCGGATCTTGAACGCCGGCACGCCTCCGTGCTGGAGGTACTCGTGCAGGATGTCGGGCGTGTTGACGAACAGGTTCGGCCGCAGGAAGTGCGAGGTCTCGTGGGACAGCTCCCCCAGGTACTCCTCCACCTCCGGCTTGGAGTTGCGCCAGGTGAAGTAGGTGTACGACTGGTGGAACCCGATCTTCGCGAGGGTCTGCAGCATGGCCGGGCGGGTGAAGGCCTCGGCGAGGAACAGCACGTCGGGGTCGGTGGTGTTGATGTCGGAGAGCAGCCGCTCCCAGAACCGGACCGGCTTCGTGTGCGGGTTGTCCACCCGGAAGATCCGCACGCCGTGGTCCATCCAGTGCCGGACCACCCGCTTGATCTCCGCGTAGATCCCCTCGGGGTCCTTGTCGAAGTTCAGGGGGTAGATGTCCTGGTATTTCTTCGGCGGGTTCTCGGCGTACGCGATCGAGCCGTCGGCCCGGATGTTGAACCACTCCGGGTGCTCCTTCACCCAGGGGTGGTCGGGGGAGCACTGGAGCGCGAGGTCGAGGGCGACCTCCATGCCCAGCTCGCGTGCCTTGGCGACGAACTCGTCGAAGTCCTCGATCGTGCCCAGATCGGGGTGGATCGCGTCGTGCCCGCCCTCCTGTGAGCCGATGGCCCAGGGCGATCCGGGGTCGTACTGGTCGGGGTTCAGGGTGTTGTTGCGGCCCTTGCGGAACTGCGTCCCGATCGGGTGGATCGGCGGCAGGTAGACCACGTCGAAGCCCATCTGGGCGATCGCCGGGAGCCGCTTGGCCGCCGTCCTGAACGTCCCCGACTTGGGGGCGACGCCCTCCTGCCCCACCACGGCTCCCTCGGAGCGGGGGAAGAACTCGTACCACGAGCCGAACAGCGCCCGCCGCCGGTCCACCCGTACCCGGTTGCGGCCGGACCGGGTGAGCAGGTCGCGCAGCGGGTGCGCGGCGATCAGCGCGGCCGTCTCGGGCATCTGGGTCACCGCGAAGCGCGCCCTGGGGTCCACCGCCTCGTCCCGCAGGCGGGCCGCGAGGGCCAGCAGCGCGGCCCTGTGCCCGCAGGTGCCGCCCGCCTCCGCCGCCGCGCAGTCCGCCGCCCGCACGCCCTTGGCCGCCCGCTCGAACAGCCGGGCGCCCTCCTCGCACATGAGGTCGGCGTCCAGGTTCCGGGGGATCTTGATGCCCGCGTCGTGCATCCACGTGGCGATCGGATCACTCCAGGCCTCCACCCGGAACTGCCACAGGCCCTCGGTGGGCAGTGTCACCTCCACGCTCCACCGGTCGGTGCCGGGCGCGACCTCGTGCATGGGCAGCATCCGCCCCGGCGTGCCGCTCGGGTCGATCAGCACCGCTCCGGCGGCGACCGCGTCGTGCCCTTCGCGGAACACCGTCGCGCTGATCTCGAAGGTCTCTCCCGCGGCGGCCTTGGCGGGCCACTGGCCGCAGTCGACGACGGGCTGGATGTCCTGGATGGGAATGCGTCCGATCATCGTCACTTCGTACTCGGGGGCGGCACACCGGGTGCCGCCGGGGCTTGCGGGGCAGGAACAGCTGTGGTCAGGCGGGCAGCGCGGGAGACAGGATCCGCTGGCCGCGGTCCTTCCTCGTTCATACAGGGGTTGCCCTAATAGTCCACTCTTACCCCTGCCGAACGAAAGACCGCTCGCCGTGTTTGGGATGGCGTCCCCGGGAGATCGATCATTGCGTGCCCGCCACCGCCGTCCGGCGCGCACATCACCAGGTCAAGGGTACTTTGGTGAGGTTTGAACCGGTTTGATGGTGGTGAGAGCGTTCGAGAACTGGCATCGCAGTACGACAAGTTTGATTCGGTCGCGCGTCGTGGCGCTGAGTAACTAGGGTCTGGCCCCGTGAGAGCTATCCGCAGGTTCACTGTCCGAACCGTTCTTCCCTCACAGCTCGCACCTCTGGGCGAGTTGGTCCAAAATCTCCGATGGTCGTGGCACCCCGAGACCATGGACCTGTTCGCCGAGGTGGACCCGGAGGTCTGGGAGCGTGTCGATCACGACCCCGTCGCGCTGCTCGGCGCGGTCGAGGCCGACAGGCTGCGCGAGCTCGCCCAGGACCGGCGCTTCCTGCGCCGCCTGGCCGACGCCGCCGACGACCTGCGCGAGTACATGACCGCCCCCAGGTGGTATCAGTCGCTGGAGGGCGCGCCGAAGGCGATCGGCTACTTCTCGCCCGAGTACGGCATCTCCGCCGCCCTGCCGCAGTACTCCGGCGGCCTCGGCATCCTCGCCGGCGACCACCTGAAGGCCGCCAGCGACCTTGGCGTGCCGATCCTCGGCGTCGGCCTGCTCTACCGGCACGGCTACTTCACCCAGTCGCTGTCCGCCGAGGGCTGGCAGCTCGAGCACTACCCCTCCCTCGACCCCGGTGGCCTGCCGCTCACGCTCCTCAAGGAGGAGGACGGCGCGCCGGCCCGCATCAAGATCGGCCTGCCGGAGGGGCGCGTCCTGCACGCCCAGATCTGGGTGGCCCAGGTCGGCCGGGTGCCGCTGCTCCTGCTCGACTCCGACGTCGCCGAGAACGACACGGTCGCCAGGGACGTGACCGACCGCCTGTACGGCGGGGGCGGCGACCACCGCCTGATGCAGGAACTGCTGCTCGGCATCGGCGGCGTGCGGGCCATCCGGGCCTACTGCCGGATCACCGGCCACCCCGAGCCCGAGGTGTTCCACACCAACGAGGGCCACGCCGGTTTCCTCGGCCTGGAGCGCATCCGCGAGCTCACCGAGGCCCGGCTGTCGTTCGAGGAGGCCCTGGAGGCCGTACGCGCCGGGACCGTCTTCACCACCCACACGCCGGTCCCCGCCGGCATCGACCGGTTCCCCGCCGAGATGATCGCCCGGCAGTTCGGCGGGTCCAACGCCTGGCCGACCGTGTCGGTGGACCGCATCCTCGAACTCGGCGCCGAGCCGGACGGCCCCGACGCCGACAAGTCGGTCTTCAACATGGCCGTCATGGGCATGCGGCTGGCTCAGCGGGTCAACGGCGTGTCCGAGCTGCACGGCCACGTCAGCCGGGAGATGTTCCAGGGCCTGTGGCCGGGCTTCGACGTGGACGAGGTGCCGATCGGCTCCATCACCAACGGCGTCCACGCCCCGACGTGGGTCGGCCGGGAGATGATGGAGCTCGCCGGCAAGGAACTGCCCTCGCTGATCGACAAGGCGCAGGGCTGGGAGGGCGTGCACAAGCTCTCCGAGGCCGACATCTGGGGCATCCGCGCCACGCTGCGCGCCCGCCTGGTCGAGGAGGCGCGCCGGCGGCTGCGCAAGTCGTGGCGGCAGCGCGGCGCCAGCGAGGCCGAGCTGGGCTGGGTGGACGAGGCGCTCGACCCGGACGTGCTGACGATCGGCTTCGCCCGGCGGGTGCCCTCCTACAAGCGGCTGACCCTCATGCTCTGCCAGCCCGACCGGCTCCGCAGGCTGCTGCTCGATCCGGACAAGCCGGTGCAGATCGTCATCGCCGGCAAGGCGCACCCGGCCGACGAGGGCGGCAAGAAGCTCATCCAGCAGATCGTCCGCTTCGCCGACTCGGAGGACGTGCGGCATCGCATCGTCTTCCTGCCCGACTACGACATGGCGCTCGGTCAGCTCATGGTGACGGGCTCCGACGTGTGGATGAACAACCCGCTGCGCCCGCTGGAGGCGTGCGGCACGTCCGGCATGAAGGCGGCGCTCAACGGCGGCCTCAACCTGTCCATCCGCGACGGATGGTGGGACGAGTGGTACGACGGCAACAACGGCTGGGCGATCCCCAGCGCCGACGGCGTGGACGATCCCGAGCGCCGTGACGAGCTGGAGGCCACGGCGCTGTACGACCTCATCGAGCGCGAGGTCGCCGACCGCTTCTACGACCGGGCCGCCGACGGCCTGCCGCGGCGCTGGCTGGAGATGGTCAAGCACACGCTGAGCTCGCTCGGGCCGAAGGTGCTCGCCGGGCGCATGCTGCACGACTACGTCACCGACCTGTACACCCCGGCGGCGGCCGCCGCCCGGTCGCTCGCGGCCGACGGCCACGGCAACGCCCGGCTGTTCGCGGCATGGAAGCTGCGCGTGGCCAAGGCGTGGCCGGGCGTACGGGTCGAGCACGTCGAGGCGACCGGCGTGGGGGACACTCCCGAGCTGGGGGCCCGGCTGGAGCTGCGGGCCACGATCGCCCTCGGCGAGCTGTCGCCCGAGGACGTCCAGGTCCAGGCCGCCTACGGCCGGGTGGGCGCGCACGACGAGCTGCTCTCGCCCGGCTACGTCACGCTGAAGGTCGACTCGGTGGGCGACGACGGCCGGGCGCACTACACCGGCGTCGTGCCGCTGGACCGCACCGGCGCGTTCGGCTACAGCGTGCGCGTGGTCCCGTTCCACCCGTTGATGGCGTCCGTGGCGGAGCTCGGCCTCATCGCCGTCCCGGAGGAGCCGGTCGGCATGACCAACGGCACCCTGCGCTAGGGAGTGTCTGGCCCGGTCTACCCCTCTCGCCCGCTTTTGTGGCAGGTGAGAGGGGTAGACCAGCACCATGGCACAGGCCCTGCACATCGGGATGGTCGCGCCGCCGTGGTACGACATCCCGCCCCGCACGTACGGCGGCATCGAGGCGGTGACCGCCGCCCTGGTCCGCGGCCTGCGGGGGCGCGGGCACCGGGTCACCGTCATCGGGGCCGGCCGCGACGTGGATCTGCGGACCTACGACGAGCCGCCCTCGGCACGGATCGGCGAGCCGTTCCCCGAGGTGGTTCACGCGGCCGAGGCGGCCCGCCTCCTGCGGGGCCTGGACGTGGACATCGTCCACGACCACTCGCTGGCGGGGCCGCTCACCGCCGCGGGGCGGCTCGTGCCGACGGTCGTCACCTGCCACAACGACGTGAGCGGGGAACTCGGGAACTACTACCGGAGCCTCGGCGCGGACGTGTCCCTGGTGGCCATCTCCTCGGCCCAGCGCGCCCACGCGCCCGACCTGAACTGGGTGGGGCGAGTGCACAACGCGGTGGACGCCGCGGCGTGGCCGTTCCGGGAGCGCAAGGACGACTGGGTACTGTGGCTGGGGCGGCTCAGCCCGGACAAGGGCGCGCACCTCGCGATCGAGGCGGCGCGGGCGGCGGGGCGCCGCATCCTGCTGGTCGGCAGGCGAGCCGAGCGGGCGGAGCAGGCCTACTTCCACGAGCGGGTGGAGCCGCTGCTCGGGCCCGACGTCGAATACCTGGGAGAGGCGGACGGCCCGCTCAAGAACGACCTGTTCTCCCGGGCCCGATGCCTGGTGCTCCCGCTTCTGTGGGACGAGCCCTTCGGCATGGTCATGATCGAGGCGATGGCCTGCGGCACGCCGGTGGTGGCGCTGCGGCGGGGCGCGGTCCCCGAGGTCGTGGCGGACGGGGTGACCGGCTACGTCCGCGACACGCCCGACGAGCTTCCCGCCGCGATCGAGGCGGTCTCCGCCCTCGACCCGCACGCGGTGCGCGACCGCGTGGTCCGGCACTTCGACGTGCCCGTGATGGTCGAGGGATACGAGCAGGTCTACCACGGCATCACGGCCGCGACGCGGGCCGCTCCCCGGCGGCCCCTCCCGCTCGGCCGCTGATCCCCCTTTATGGTGGGGGCCATGGGTGAATTCGTGAGGGTGGAGATCTCCGAGCACATCGCCACGATCCGGCTCGACCGGCCGAAGATGAACGCGCTGAACCGGCAGGTCCAGGAGGAGATCGCGGAGGCCGCGCGGCTCGTGGACGCCGATCCGAACACGCACGCGGTCATCGTCTACGGCGGTGAACGCGTCTTCGCGGCCGGTGCCGACATCAAGGAGATGGCGGTCATGTCCTACGCCGACATGGCCGTGCACTCGCGCACACTGCAGGAGTGCTTCACCGCCGTCGCGCGGATCGGCAAGCCGGTGATCGCGGCGATCATCGGGTACGCCCTGGGCGGCGGCTGCGAGCTCGCGCTGTGCGCCGACTTCCGGGTGGCCGGAGAGAGCGCGAAGCTCGGCCAGCCGGAGATCACCCTCGGGCTCATCCCCGGCGCGGGCGGGACCCAGCGCCTGTCCCGGCTCGTCGGGCCCGCCCGGGCCAAGGACCTGATCTTCACCGGGCGGCACGTGGACGCCGCCGAGGCGCTCGCCATCGGCCTGGTCGACCGGGTGGTGCCCGACGGCGAGGTCTACACGGCGGCGCTCGAACTCGCCGCGACGTTCGCCGAGGGACCCGTCGCCGCGGTCCGGGCGGCCAAGCTCGCGATCGACCACGGCCTCGAGACCGACCTCGACACCGGCCTGGAGATCGAGCGGCTCCAGTTCTCCGGCCTGTTCGCCACCCAGGACGCCCGGGAGGGCATGACGGCCTTCGCCGAGAAGCGTCGCCCCAAATTCACAGGAAGCTGAGTTCACGGGCAGCTGAGTTCACCGGCCAGTGACATTGCCGCGCCCCTCTGTGTTGATTTGCCACGCCTCCGGCGCGGCGGCTCGGGGCGCCTACAGTCCGCGTGGTCGTGCCGGAGGCGCGCAATGGGCGCTTCCCTCGGTGCGTGCTCGCTCGTTCCTCGCTCCGCGCGCTCCTCAGTCCAGACAGGGCCGCGCTCCTCGCGGGTCAGGCTGTGTGGGCGAGGATGGCGCCGGCCAGTTCCGCGTGCACCTCGGGCGGCAGGGTGTGGCCCATGCCCTCGACCGTCATCAGCCGGGCGCCGGGGATCTGCTCGGCGATGAGGGCGCCGTGGCCCGGCTTGGCGGGCTCGTGCGTGCCCTCGACGACCAGGGTGGACGCCTTGACCCGGTGCAGAACGCCCACCGGCTCGAAGTCCGGCTTCGCCGCTGCCGCCAGCCGGTGGTTGGCCGCCGCGTCGAGGTCCCGCGCCCGGTCGTACAGGCGTTCCTGCAGCCTGCGCGAGGCGTCCTCGTCGAACGGCAGCCCGGTGCCGTGCAGCACGCGGTCCTCCGCGATCATGCGCTCGATCCGCTCCCGCCGGTCGCGCGGCGGCGGCGCGGTGATCAGCTCGCGGTAGAACGCGACGAACTCCGGCGTGGGCTCGGGCAGGCTGTCCTCGGGCTGCGGCTCGCCCATCAGCGCCCGCATGAGCACCGCGCCCTCACCGCCGCCGAGCGGCGATGAGCCGATGACGGTGAGCGTCCGCACGCGCTCCGGCCGCTCCACCGCGATCAGCTGCCCGAGCAGCCCGCCCGCCGAATGGCAGACCAGATGCGCGCTGTCCAGCCCGTGCGCGTCCATCACCCGTAGCACGTCGTTCTTGATGTCGTCCCATGTGTACGGATCCTTCTCGAAGTCGACGACGTCGGACATCCCGGTGTCGCGGTGGTCGTAGCGGATCACGCGCCGGCCGCCGGCGGCGAGCCGGCCCACGAACTCGTCCGGCCACAGGATCCCCTGCGACATCGAACCCATCACCAGCACGATCGGCGCGTCGGCCGCGGCCCCGAACTCTTCACTCCAGATGTTTGGCATGGGCTAAAGCATGTCGTCCGCGGTCGCCGCCGCCTTCCGTAGAACTACTAGCCGAGCCAGTTCCGTACGTGAGGTGATGCCGAGCTTCGGATAGATCTTGTACAGGTGGTATTCGACCGTGCGCGGGCTCAGGAACAGCCGTGCGGCGATCTCCTTGCTGGTCGCGCCGCCCGCCACCAGGGTGGCGATGCGCAGCTCCTGCGGGGTGAGCGTGTCCAGCGCCGTCCCTCCTACCTCGGGGATCGCCTCGGCGACCGCGGGCGCGTCCGCACCCGTTCGCACGCTCTCGCCCGCCGCGCGCAGCTCGCCGTACGCGCGCCGCGCCCACGGCGCGGCTCCCGCCCGCTGGAACGTCTCGAACGCCGCGCGCAGGTGCGCTCTGGCCTCGCCCGGCCGGTGCGTACGGCGCAGCCGCTCGCCCAGCAGCAGCCCCGTCCTGGCCGCCTCGAACGGGTTGGTGTGCAGTCGTGACGCCTCCAGGAGCGACTCGACCGCCTGGTCGTCCGGCAGGACCAGGCCGCGGCAGCGGGCGAGCAAGGCCTGGGACTCGGCCGTCCCCGCGTGGGCCGACCAGTGCTCGTACGCCTCCAGCGCCCTGCGGGCGGCGTCCGGATCGCCGGCGCCCAGGGCGGCCTCGATCCGGTCCGGCGTGGCCCGCCAGACCACCGCCGGATGCCCGGCGCCGGGCCCCGCCGAGACGATGGCGGTAAACCGGTCGTGCGCCGCGGCGAACCGGCCCAGGCACAGGTCGAGCATGGCCAGGGCGTAGGCCGCGACCCCGGCGCGCAGGCCCACCCGGTGCGGGACGGCGATGGCCAGCGCCTCCCCGGCGTACCGGGCGCAGAGCTCCTCCTCGCCGCGCAGGGCCGCCACGGCCGCGAGGTTGGCCAGATGCGCGGCCACGGTGTTGGCGTATCCGGCCTCGCGAGCCAGCTCCAGCGCCTCCTCGGAGACGGCCCGGCTCTCCGCGAGGCGCCCGGCCAGCCGTTCCGCGGTGGCGACGAACTCCAGCACCACGGGCAGCTGGCCCGTCATCCCGGAGACCCTGGCCACCCGCCCGGCCCGCTCGGCCAGCTCGGCCGACAGGTCTACCTCGCCCAGTTGGCTGGCCGCCGCCGCGGCCCACAGGAACTCGGCCGCCTCGCGCAACTCGCCCGTACGGCCGAGGGCCCGCCTGAGCAGGTCGTGCCCGCTGCCGTCGGCGAGCGTCGCGCCGAGGCCGGCGACCACGTCGCGCAGGAACCCCTTGGGGAATGCGGCCGCCCGCCGCCCGATCTCGATGATGGCCTCCGTGTCGCCGACGTACGACGCGGCCTCCGAGGCGTCGGCCAGCATGTCCAGGGTGTCGCCCGAGGCGAGGATCCGTACGGCCTCGGCGGCGTCGCCCGAGTTCAGCTCGAACCGCCCCCGCAGCTGCGCGATCTCCATGATCAGCCCGGGGTCCGCCCCCGCGAACTCTCGGGCCTCGGCCAGCAGGGACTCCGCCTGGCCGGGACGCCCCCCGAGCCAGGCGGCCACGGCGGCGTCCTTGAGCCGCCGGGCGCGCACCAGCGGTTCGGGGGTGAGTTCGGCGGCCCTGGTCAGGGCGGTGGCGGCGGCGCCGTACCCGCCCCGGTCCCGGTCCCGTTCCGCGACCCGCGCGAGCGCGGTGGCGACCGATTCGTCCTGTCCGAGCGCGGCCCCGGCCAAATGCCAGGCTCGCCGGTCCCCGTCGGACAGCTCGGCCAGCACCGCGTGCGCTTCGCGGCGTTCGGCGGGGGAGCACGCCTCGTACACCGCGGACCGGATCAGCGGATGGCGGAACCGCACGTGCGTCCCGGACACGCCCGCGAGCCCGGCGGACTCGAGCTCGGGCAGCGCCGCTTCGCCCGCGCCCAGCCGGTCGGCGGCCCGCAGCACCAGGTCGAGATCGCTCTCGACCGCCGCCAGCAAGGCCGTCAGCCGTGCCCCTTCGGACAGCGCGGCCACCCGGTCGCCGAAGAGCCGGTTGCCGCCCGGCAGGGGGTCGGGCAGCGGTTCCCGGCCGGCCCGCTGGGCGGGGGTGAGCAGCCGGGCCGACTCGCGCAGCGCCAGCGGATTGCCCCCGGTCAGTGTCACGAGGTCTCGCCTGACCGGCGCCGCGAGCGTGAAGCCGGCGTCGAGCAGTTCCGCGGCCGCCGGTTCCGCCAGCCCGGCGATCTCCAGCGAGGGCAGGCCCTTCACCGGCACGTCGCCACGTACGGCCAGCGGCATCGCGATCGGCTCCGTGCCGAGCCGCCTGGCGGCGAACAGCAGGGCGTCGGCCGAAGGCCGGTCCACCCACTGGAAATCGTCGACCACGCAGATCAGCCCGTCCGGCGCGGCGGCCTCGGCCAGCAGCGACAGCACCCCGGCCGCCAGCAGGAACCGATCGCCGGAGCCGGCCGGGGCCAGCCCGAGCGCGCCGCACACGGCCTCGGCCTGCGGTTCCGGCAGCGCGTCGAGCAGCCCGGTCACCGGCAGCAGCAACTGGTGCAGGGCGGCGAACGCCAGATCGGCCTCCGCCTCGACCCCGGTGGTCCGCAGGACCCGCATGGGCCCGCCCCGGGAGGCCGCCAGGTCGAGCAGCGCCGTCTTGCCGGCACCGGCCTCGCCGCGCAGCACCAGCGCGCCCCCGGAGCCTTTCCTGGCCCGATCGATCAGGTCGTCGATCGCGGCCGTTTCCACCGATCTGCCGTAAAGCACAACCGCAGACTGTATTGCGTGGCGAGGTCGCGTCCGACGCCCTTGTCCGGTCGAGAGGGCCGGCAGGCCTTTTCCCAGCCACCTTTGAGCAACTCTGTACTTTGCGTAAAGAATCGCTCAAAAATGCCGCTATCGTGGCGGCTCATGATGCGGTTGCGAGTGCTGGGCCTGTCACGGCTGCGCCGGGCGCTGCTGTCCCGGCTCGACTCTCGATACGTCACCAAGCCCGACCACCGGCAGGACCTGAAGGACGCCCTCTGGGAGGTCCAGATGCTCCGCCGGGAGATCGTGGCGCTGCGCGGCGAGGTCGACCGGCTGCGGCGGGGAACCGGAACGCCCGTCAAGGCGGCACCGGAGCCCCGGGTGACGGCGGACCCCAAGGCGGCCGAGGCGTACCGGCTGGCGACCGAGACCGCCGAGGCGGTGGACACGCTGCTGCAGAACGAGATGCGCATCTGGCAGGCGATCGACGATCTGTCGGCGCGGGTGGGCGCTCCCGGACGGGCGGGGTGACCGGTCGTGCGGGTGCGGTGGACGCGTGACGCGGACGTCTGGCGACTGGTCTTCCTGCTCGACGCGGAGGACGAGACCACGGGGGCCTGCACCGACGGCCACCCCATCGAGTTGCGTACGAACTCCTGCCACATCCGGACCGGGGACGCCGGCGCGTCCCCGCATCCCGACCTGCTCGCGGTCACCGCGTGGACCGTCGTCGCGCCGTGGGTCAGGCGGCGGGTGACGTTCGACCGGCCGATCTCCGCCGGGCTCGCCGAGGCGCTGCGTACGGGGTGGGGCGTGGACGCCGGGCCGGTCGGGGCGGACGCCAGGAGCGGCACCCGTCTGGCCATCTCCTACAGCGGGGGCGCGGACTCGATGGCCGTGGCCGCGATGTTCCCCGACGCGCCGTTCGTGCACTTCCAGCGGGTGAGCCACCCCCGGGTGCCCAACCGGTGGACGCACTACCGATCCGAGGTGCTGGCACGACTCGTCCACAAGAGCGGACGGGAGACACACGTCGTTCAGTCGGACCTGGAGTTCGTGCTGAGCCGGCCCCGGCCGGGTTTCCCGGAGCACCACGCGGTGACGGCGGGCGCGCTCCTGCTCGCCGACGACCTCGACCTCGGCGGCGTCGCCTTCGGACACGAGCTGGGGTCGCGCTGGCTCGGCGGCGAGCGCTACACCCACCGCTACAGCCCGGACAACCCCATGTGGGCGGCCGACGGTCCGTGGGGCCGCCTGTTCGCCGCGGCCGGGGTCGCGATGGTCCTCCCCGCCGGCGGCCTGAGCGAGCCCGTGACCATGCGGATGGCCATGGAGTCCGACCTCGCGCATCTGGTCCGCTGGTGCCTGCGGGGGGACATGGACGGCCCCTGCACGAAGTGCGCGAAGTGCCTGCGCAAGGAGCTGATCCTGGCGGCCGTGGAGCGGCGGCCGCTCGACACGCCGATCACCGCCGGGATGCCCGCCGCACGCAAGTGGCAGGAGCCCCCGCCGTACGGTGGCCAGGAGACCATCGAGTACGGGTGCGCGCACGTCCCGGGCATCGAGGACACCCCCTTCGCCAAGGCGGCGGAGTACCTTCAGGCGACGGCCGAGTCCGTACGGTGGCTGGAGCACTGCTATCCGCCCGCGCTCCGGGAGATCCCCGAGCCCTGGCGGGCCCGGGTCGAGGCGTACGTCGGTGAGAACATCGGGCTGATGACGGAGGACGAGGCACGCCGGGTGGAGACGTGGGGGGCACGATGAGGATTTACCTGTCGGTGGACATGGAGGGGGTCACCGGGCTGACCGACCCCGAGGAGATGCATCACGGCGGCCGCGGTTACGAGCGCGGCTGCGAGATGATGACGGGGGACGCCAACGCGGTGGTCCAGGGCGCCTTCGACGCGGGCGCCGCGTCCGTGCTGGTGAACGACGCCCACGGGTCCACCAAGAACCTCAGGATCGACCTGCTGGACGAGCGGGCCACCCTGATCAGGGGTCCGGGCAAGCCGCACCGCATGGGGCAGGGCCTGGTCGCCGGCTTGGACGCCGCCTGCTTCGCCGGCTACCACGCCCGGGCCGGCGTGCCGCACGGGGTGCTCAACCACACGTGGATGGGCAAGGAGATCCAGAACGTCTACCTGAACGGCGAGGTCTGCGGCGAGACCCGGATCGTGGCCGGCTTCGCGGGCTCGCTGGGCGTGCCGGTCGCGCTCGTCACCGGCGACGACGCGGTGTGCGAGGAGGCCAGGGAACTGCTCGGCGAGGTCGAGACGGTCGCCGTGAAGAAGGGCATCGACAAGTTCTCCGCCGAGCTGCTGCCCCCGGCCGTCGCCTGGCGGCGCATCCGCGAGGGTGCCGCCCGCGCGCTCGGCAGGCTGTCCGACTTCCGGCCCTACGTGGTCGAGCCGCCGTACACCCTCGGTGTGGAGTGGAACTCCACCGCCATCGCCGCGGCCTGCTCGATCGTGCCCGGCGTACGGCTCGCCGGCCCCCGGCACACCGAGTTCACCACGGACGACTACCACCAGATCATGGCCCTGTTCGGGATCTTCTCGATGATCGGGGGTCAGGTGGCCTGCGGCAGCGGCCGCTACGGCTGACACCCGGTCTCCTCCCAGATCCAGTTCCCTCAGGTGAAAGAGCAGGCAAGGTGGGCAGTGACGGCGTGACCCGGGAGCGTACGGGTGCGCTGTCGCGGCGCGCCTTCCTGGTGGGCGTCGGCGCGGCCGGAGGCGCCGGAGCGATGTACGCGGCCATGGGCGCCCTCGGGCTCGCACCCGACCACCAGCAGAAGGACTACACGCCGCCCAGCCGGTCCGACTTCGCGCTCAGCGGGAGGGGCGCCGGGTCCGTCGTGATCCTCGGGGCGGGGATCGCGGGCCTGGCCACCGCGTACGAGCTGGGCAAGGCGGGGTACGACTGCACGATCCTGGAGGCCCGGGACCGGGCCGGCGGACGCAGCCTCACACTGCGCGGCGGCGACCGGCTGCCCGAGTTGTCCGGTGCGACGCAGGAAGTGCGGTTCGGGGAGGACGTCTACTTCAACGCCGGGCCGGCCCGCATCGCCCAGTGGATGGTCACCCTCGACTACTGCCGCGAGCTGGGCGTGCCCATCGAGTTGTTCGTCAACGAGAACTCCGGGGCGTACGTCTTCAACAAAGGGATGCGGGCCCCGGTGCGGGCCCGCACCGCGCGCGCCGACACCTACGGCTACATCAGCGAGTTGCTGGCGAAGGCCACGAGGACCGGCGCGCTGGACGCACGGCTGACGGCGGCGGACAAGGACCGCCTGCTCCACTTCCTGTCGGAGTTCGGCGACATCGGGAAGCGCTACGTCTACACGGGGTCCGAGCGCAGGGGCTTCGCGACGTACCCCGGCGCCGGCGCGGGGGCGCCGCTCGACGGCCCACCGGCCCTGTCGGAGGTGCTCGGCTACGGGCTCGGCCGGTCGATCGCGTTCCCCTTCGGCTTCGAGCAGGCCATGCCGATGTTCCAGCCGGTCGGCGGCATGGACGCCATAGCGGTCAAGCTCGCCGAGGCGGTCGGTCGCGACCGCGTCCGCACCTCGGCCGAAGTGAAGAAGATCACGAACCTGCCCGACGGAGTGGAGATCGAGCACACGGGCGGCCGTACCCGCGCGGACTACTGCGTCGCGGCCCTGCCGCCGCACGTGCTCGCCCGGATCCCCGGCAACCTGGACGCCCGGGTCGTCGCGGCCCTGCGGACGCCCACCCCGGTGTCGGCCGGGAAGATCGGGCTGGAGTACCGCCGCCGCTGGTGGGAGACCGACGAGCGGATCTACGGCGGCATCACCGAGACCGACCTGGACATCGCACACATCTGGTATCCCTCGTACGGTTTCCACGGCACCCGCGGGCTGGTGGTCGGCTACTACAACCTCGACGAGGACGCCGACGCGTACGCCCGTCTCCCCCACGAGGAACGGCAGCGGCGGGCACTCACCCAGGGCAAGAAGATCCACGGCGAGAAGTACCGCTCGGAACTACTGTCCAGCGTCTCGATCGCCTGGCGGCGGCAGCCGCACATCGAGGGCGCCTGGGTCGCCTGGCCCTCCTACGAGGGCGCCTTCGCGCTCCTGCAGCGGCCGGCCGGCCGGGTGTACTTCGCGGGCGACTGGCTCACGCACCTCGTCGCCTGGCAGGCGGGGGCGCTGGAGTCGGCCCGTAAGGTGGTCACCCAACTGCATGAGCGCGCCGTCAAGGAGGGCTGAATGCCACTCGAATGGGTTCCCGCGTCCGACCGGCCCGACCTGCTCGCCGATCCCGTCGCCAAGGCCGTGGCCTCTCTCGACGTGAAGGTGGAGGTCGCCGAGATCGATGCCGCGCTCGCCGACACCGCCGCGTTCTGCGAGCGGTACGGCGTGGCGATGGAGGACTCGGCCAACTGCGTCATCGTCGCCGCCAAGCGGGGCGGGGAGACGCGGTACGCCGCCGTCATGGTGCTCGCCACCGGGCGGGCCGACATCAACGGAATCGTGCGCCGCCACCTGGACGCGCGGAAGGCGTCCTTCGCCCCGCAGACGGAGGCCGTCGAACTGACCGGAATGGAGTACGGCGGCATCACTCCGATCGGTCTTCCCGAGGACTGGCCGGTGCTCGTTGACGAAAACGTGACCCGGCGGCCGTTCGTGGTGATCGGCAGCGGCGTCCGCCGCTCCAAGCTGGCGCTTTCCGGCGAGGCGCTGGTCGCGGCGACGCGGGGGGAGGTCCTCGCGCTCACCATTTGACAGCCTGCCCGGAAACCGATGGCGTCTTTTCACCGTTGTGCTGAGCGGAGATGTGGCGCGATGGTTCACTCATGGGCGTTCTTTTAGTCGGTATGGTGCTTAGGCAATGAATCAGGACGACCGACTGGGCCCGTACCGGCTGCTGAGGCGGCTCGGTGAGGGCGGCATGGGCGTGGTTCACCTCGCCCTCGACCCGCAGGGCAGGCAGGTGGCCGTCAAGGTCCTGCGCTCGGAGGTGGCGGGCGACGACGTGGCGCGCAGGCGTCTGTCGCGCGAGGTCGAGACCATGCGGCGGGTGCGCGGGCCGAACATCGCGGAGGTCGTCGACGCCGACGTCACGGGGCGCAGGCCGTACATCGTCACGCGCTACGTGCCGGGACGGCCACTCGACGAGATCGTCAAGAACGACGGCCCGCTGTCCCTCGACGCTGTGCTCAAGGTCGCCGTCGGGGTGGCCGAGGCCCTCGCCGTCGTGCACGCCGCCGGGGTCATCCATCGCGACCTGAAGCCGGGCAACGTGCTGATGCTGGACGGCCAGCCGGTGCTGATCGACTTCGGCATCGCCCAGGCGGTCGACGCCACCCGGCTCACCCAGACCGGCATGTTCATCGGCACGCCCGGATACCTCGCCCCCGAGATCATCGAGGGTCACGAGGCCGGGCCGCAGGTGGACGTGCACGCCTGGGCCGGCACCGTGCTGTTCGCCGCCACCGGCCAGCCGCCGTTCGGCAAGGGCACGCTGGAGATGGTCTTCTTCAACATCACCTCCGGCCGGGCCAACGTCGAGGCCGCCCCCGCGCCGATCCAGCCGATGCTGCGCGCCGCGTTCAACCGCGACCCGGCCAGGCGGCCGACCGCGGCCGAGCTCGTACGGCAGCTCGCGTGGCTCATGCCCCAGTCGCCGGGCGGCAGGCCCCGGGTGCCCGACGAGATCACGACGGTGCCCAACGTCGACGACACCGGCGGTCAGCAGGCGCCCGGCGCCGGCCGGCCGGGCGGGCCCGTCGCGGGCGGGCCGCCGACCGGGTCGCCGATGCCGCCGATCACCCCGCCGGTCGCGCCCGTGGCGACGCCGCCGGTCACGCCGTCCCAGCCGGGCGGCCGGGCCGAGGAGTTCGTTTCACTGCTGCGCGAGACGCCCGCGGCGGGCCAGGGCGGCGATCCCTTCCCGACCGTGCGGGTGACCGGAGAGGACCTGCGCCGGGCGGGCCTCGGGCCGGCCGCTCCACCGAACGGCCCAGGGAACAGCCAGGTGGAGAGCCCGGCCGAGGGCGACATCCCCACCCGGATGGCTCCGCCCCGCACCCCGCCGACCGGCCCGTCCGGTCCGTCCGCGTTCCCGGGCTCGCCCGTGTCGGGCCCGGCTCCCACGACCGGTGGGCCGTCCGCCCCGCCGTATGGCCGGCCGGACGAGTGGCCCACGCCGATGCTGCGCCCGGAGGGCGACATCCCCACCCGGCGGGTGACCTCCGAGGAGGTGCGTCAGGCCGTCAGCGGCGATCCCACGGGACCACGCGCGGCGTCCCCCGGGTTCACGCAACCCGGGTCGCCGCAACCAGGCTCGCCGCAGCATGGGTCCGCTCAGCACGGGTCCTACGACCAGGGGGACGTGGCGGCGCGCGACCACGCGCTCTTCGGGCACGCGCCCGAGATCTACGAGCGGACTCCGCACATCCACCAGCCGAACCCCGCGCCGTTCATGCCGACGGTGCGGGTGCCGCCGCCGACCGTGCCGCCCATGCCGTTCACGCCCGGGGGGCTGTTCCAGCGCTCCAAGACGTACGGCGTGGCCAGCGCGCTGCTGCTCGTCGTGATGACGTCGCTCGCGGTCATGGCGCCGCTGCTGGTGTGCCTGGTGGCCGTGCCGGCCGTGGTGCTGCTGCGGGCCGCCGACCTGGCCCAGCCGCACCTCAACTCCCGACGCCCTGCGGGCGCCGCGGCGGCCGACGTGCTGCGGGTGCTGAGCCGTCCGGCGGAGCTCGTGAAGTCGATCGGCGTCACGATCGCGCTCGTGCCGTACGCGCTGATCCTGGGACTGCCGGTGACGCTGCTGCTCACCGTCCTCCTCGGCGCCACGCCCGCGCTCCGGCTCGCGGCGCTGAGCTGGGGGATCGCGACGGCCCTGTGGACGATCTGCGCGGGGCCGGGAGTCGTGGGTCCGGGCAGGCAGATGCGGCGGACGCTGGCCTCGCTGGTGCCCGGCGAGGGAGCGGCGAAGGGGCTCGCCTGGGGGATCGGCGCCTTGGCGGTGCTGACGGCGGCGCTCGCGCTCTCCAGCCTTCTGGGTAAACAGACAGCAGGGCACTTCTGGGGCCCAATCGACGTTGTGTCAGTACTGGAACGACTGAGAGACCTGCGTAACCAGGCGGGGAACGGGTGACGGGGGACGACATGTCGGCTACTGAGGCTCCGGAGAGGATCGGGCCCTACCGGCTGCTCAGGCAGCTCGGCGAGGGCGGCATGGGGGTGGTCCATCTCGGCCTGGACGCGGAGGGGCGCGAGGTCGCGGTCAAGGTCCTGCACCCGCACGTCGCCACCGACCTCAAGGCGCGCGACCGGCTCACCCGCGAGGTCGAGACCATGCGGCGGGTGCGCAGCAAGCGCGTCGCCGAGGTCCTCGACGCCGACCTGACCGGCGCCGCGCCCTACATCGTGACGCGGTACGCCCCCGGTCGGACCTTAGAGCAGACGGTGCTGGAGGACGGGCCGCTCAGCGACGACGGCGTGATCCGGCTCGCGGTGGGCCTGTGCGAGGCCCTGGTCGCCATCCACGCGGCCGACGTCATCCACCGCGACCTCAAGCCGGCCAACGTGATGCTCGTGGACGGCGAGCCGCTCGTGATCGACTTCGGCATCGCCCACCTGGTCAACGCCACCCGGCTGACCCAGACGGGGATGTTCGTCGGCACGCCCGGCTACCTCGCTCCGGAGATCATCCGGGACACCGAGATCACCCAGGCCGCCGACGTGCACGCGCTGGCGGCCACGGTCTTCTTCGCGGCGACAGGGAAGGCGCCGTTCGGCTCGGGCACGTTCGAGTCGGTCTGTTACAACATCCTCGAAGGCAAGGCGCAGGTGGACCTCGCGCCGGCCTGGCTGCGGGGCTGGCTGCGCTCCGCGCTGGCGCCCGAGGCCACGTCGCGTCCCACGGGCGCGTCGTTGCTCCGGCTCACCCGTTCGCTCGACCCCTCGGTCACCGTGCTCCAGGAGACCGCCCACGAGCCGCCACGGGACGGCGGGACGCGGATCCTGGACGGCACGCGCGTGCTCGACGAGCCGGCGCGCAGGGACGCGGGCGGCCCGGTGAATGGGGGTGGCTCGGTGAACGGCGCCAACGGGAGCCGGACCACCATGCTGCCGGCCGACGACGACAGCTACTCCGACCTGCTGCCGCCAGTGAACTACGTGGAGCCGGAGCGCCCCCGCCGGGAGCCCCGGGCGCCCAGGCAGCGCCGCCCGGTGTCCGCGCCGCCTCCGGCGCATCCGCAGGCCCCGCCGTACGGGCAGGCGAGCCCGCCCCCGCCGCCGTACCAGCCTCCCGGCTACCAGCAACCCGTTTACCAGCCGTACACCGACCAGCGGGTGGCGGGCTACCCGGAGCCCCGGGTCGCGCCGCCGCCGGCTCCCGCCGCGCCGCACGAGCCCGAGCCGAGGCGGGCCCCCTACCGGGCCCCGCATCCGGTGCTCGCGGCCCTGCTGCTGGCCACGCTCGTGGCGCTGGCCTGCCTGCTGCCGGTCGTGGTGAGCCTGTTCGCCGTCGTGGCGGCGCTGTGCCTGCGGGTGGGGCAGTACCTGCTCGGCGATCTCGCCGACCGCCGGGCCGCGCGGGGCAGCAGTGGGGCCGACCCGCTCCTCGCGGTGCTCGGCACGCCGTGGGCGCTGATCAAGGCCGGGCTGGCGACGGTGGTGCAGGTGCCGCTGGCCGTGATGTTCGCGATGTGCGTGTGGGGCGGGTTTCACTACCTCGGCGGGGTCAGGCCCGACCCGGCCGCCGCGTACGCCGCGGGCGCCTTCGTGGCCGGGCTGTTCCTCCTCCCCGGCGGGAAAGCCCCCCGCAAGGCGGTGTCCCGGACGCTGAGCGCGGTGATCCGGAGCCCCGGAGCGGGAATGATCGTGACGATCGCGGTCGGCACGGTCGCGCTGTTCGCGATCATGACGGCGCTGTCCGCGGACGCCTCGTGGATCCCCTGGCGGCCGCCGTCGGTGGCGGTGGACCACATCGTCGCGGATCTCAAACAGAAGGGTCAGGACACGGTCGTCAACCTGATCGGCGGCGTGATCGGGGACATCATGGACAGGATCGGCCTGGGCTTCCTGACCTTCTGGACCTGACCGCCCCGGTCCCTCGGTGAACCGGGAGGCCCCGAGCGAAGCGGAGGCCCCGAGCGAAGCGGGAGACACAGTTTGGGAACGCCGGAACAGCTTGGTCCCTACCGTCTGGTCTCCGCGCTCGGCTCCGGCGGGTTCGGTGAGGTCCACCTCGCGCTCGACCCCGACGGGCGCACGGTGGCGGTGAAGGTCCTGCATCCCCACGTCGCCTCCGACGGGTTCGCGATCACCCGCCTCGCCCGCGAGGTGGAGACCATGCGCCGCGTTCGCGGGGCCCACGTCGCCGAAGTGCTGGACGTCTCGCTGTCGGGGGAGCGGCCCTACATCGTCACCCGGTACGTCCAGGGCAGGCCGCTCAGCACGCTCGTGGCCAAGGACGGGCCGGTCGCAGGGGCCGACCTGCTGCGGCTCGCCCTGGGGCTGGCGGAGGCGCTGGAGTCCGTCCACGCCGCCGGCGTCGTCCACCGCGACCTCAAGCCGGCCAACGTGATCGTCTCCGAGCGCGAGCCGTACGTGATCGACTTCGGCATCGCCTGCGCGCTGGAGTCGGCCTCGGTCACCGCGTCGGGCGCGGTCGTCGGCACGCCCGGCTACCTGGCTCCCGAGGTGCTGGAGGGCCGGGAGGCCGGGCCGGAGGCCGACGTGTTCGCCTGGGGGGCGACGCTGGCCTTCGCCTCGTCGGGGCGGCAGCCGTACGGGACCGGGCCGGCCGCGGCGATCGCCTACCGGGTCGTCCACCGCGAGCCCGATCTGTCGGGCGTGCCGTCCTGGCTCGTCCCGATCGTGGAGCGGTGCCTGAGCGCGGATCCGGCCGACCGCCCGGCGACGGCCGAGCTGGCCGGGCTCCTCAAGGACGCCGCGCCGGTGCTGGACGGGGTCGAGCCGGCGCGGCCCGACCTGTCGGAGGCGCCCACCCAGCAGTGGCGTCCCGGTGACCGGCGGCAGAGCCGGCCCTCCCGGGGAACCCGGCGGGGAGAGGTGGACGACCCGCGCGCCGCGCACCGGGAGAAGCTGCACCGCCGCTGGGTGATCGGCTCCGCGGTGGTCGTCGGCCTGTTCGCCGCCGCGGCACGCGCCAACCTGCCCGAGGTGTCGCTTCTCCTGCTGGTGCTCTACGGCATCGCCCTGCTCGTGGACGCGGGGTTCGGGGTGCTGGGCAAGTCGAGGCGGCGGCTCGTGGTGGACCTCGCGGGCGGGGTCGGGGCCGTCGCGGTGTGGGCGCTGCTCAGCACGCTGTTCAGCACGGCGACGCTCCTCATGGCCGTCGGCACCGTCCTGTTCCTGCTCGTCATGCTCGTGTTCGCGAGTTGAACCCCGCTCGGGGAGGCTAGGAGAACCAGTTGCCGCCGAGCTCCTGGATGGTCCTGCTGCCCTTGGGCACCAGCAGTGCTTCGTTGAGCACCTGGTTGACGTGCTTGGGTGAGCCGCGGCTTCGGCATCCGCCGGCCCCAGTGGATCGGAGTCGCGACGGCCGGCCTGAAGGACTGCCCGGGGGAGCGGAAGAACGCGAGCACGTGGGGGCGGGCATGCCCCTTGGTGTCCTTGTGGGTCGCCCGCGCGATGAACCACTCGCCGATCGGCCGCTGCCGCTCCGGCCGGGGCAGGTAGATCGTCGGGGTGCCGGTCACGTTGATCGGCTTGTGCCCCGCGGCGGGGGAGTGGGCGCGGCGCTCGGCGTCGGCCGGGGCGACGTGACCGGGGCCGGCGCGTCGGCGCGGTGGGCGACCATGTCGGTGACCGCACCACAGCCGGACAGGCTTATGACAAGAGCCACGATCAGCCATGTCCCACGCACCGGCGAAGACCCCCAAGATCAACGCTACGAATGCCAACATATCGGACATCTAGGCACGGTGAGCTCCGCGCGGCCCCGCCTGCTTACGATCATGGAGTGGCCGGCGTGGACGGCGGGGCCACTCGGAGGTCCCGGCCACAGGGACCCCGCGACGCCTCCGGAACATAGTTCGGTAGGGTGGCAGTGGGCGTGACCGGGTTCTGGGTAATTCCTCAACCGAAGGACGCGGCCGTAAAAACCTGGAGGTTTGCACCTAAGCTACCGATGGGTAACATACGCCTGGGGGGGACCAGGGTCAGCTCGACACCCGGGCCACCTGCACAGGCGCGCCCGCGAGCACCTGGCAGTCTTGCATCACGTGCGCGTACCCCGCGCCACGTACCGAGAACCGCGGCGTCAGCCGTACGGAAAGGGGAGGTCGGCCACCGGCCATGAACATCGTCGTCTGCGTGAAGCAGGTCCCCGACACGGCGACCGAGCGCAAGCTGAGGTCCGATGACAAGACGCTCGACCGTGACGCCGCCGACGGCGTCGTGAACGAGCTCGACGAGTACGCGGTCGAGGAGGCGCTGCGGCTCAAGGAGGCCCATGGAGGCGAGGTCACCGTCCTCAGCATGGGCCCCGCCAAGGCGACCGAGACCATCCGCAAGGCCCTGGCGATGGGCGCCGACAAGGCGGTGCACCTGCACGACGACGCGCTGCACGGCTCGGACGCCCTCGGCTCCTCCTACGCCATCTCCCAGGCCCTGAAGAAGATCGGCTTCGACCTGGTGATCCTGGGTTCGGAGTCGACCGACGCCCGCACCGGCATGCTCGCCGCGATGCTGGCCGAGCGGCTCGGCGCCCCGCAGCTCACGCTCGCCAGCAAGGTCGAGGTCGAGGGCACCTCGATCCGGGTCGAGCGGATCACCGACTACGGCTACGACAAGGTCGAGGCGTCGCTGCCCGCCGTCGTGTCGGTGGTCGAGAAGATCAACGAGCCGCGCTACCCGTCGTTCAAGGGCATCATGGCCGCCAAGAAGAAGCCGGTCGAGACGCTCGGCGTCGCCGACGCGGAGATCGCGGCCGACCAGGTGGGCCTGGCGAACTCCTGGAGCGAGGTCGTCGACTTCGCCGCCGCCCCGCCGCGTGCCGCGGGCACCGTGATCAAGGATGAGGGCGACGGCGGAGCCAAGGCCGCCGAGTTCCTCGCGTCGAAGAAGTTCATCTGAGGGGCTTGGGATGAGTGAGATTCTGGTTCTCGTCGAGCACGTCGACGGAGACGTCAAGAAGGTCACCCTCGAACTGCTGACCCTGGCCCGGTCGCTGGGCACCCCGGCCGCCGTGTGGGCCGGCCCCGGCTACTCCGACGCCGCGAAGGCCAGGCTCGCCGAGTACGGCGCCGAGAAGATCTACGTGGCGACGGCCGACGAGATCGGCGACTACGTGGTGGCTCCGAAGGCCGAGGTGCTGGCGCACCTGGTGACCGAGCGGTCCCCGGCGGCGGTCTTCGTCGCCGCGACCGGCGAGGGCAAGGAGATCGCCGGCCGCCTGGCGGTCAAGACGGACTCCGGCGTGATCTCGGACGCGGTGGGCGTCGGCGAGGGCTTCGTCGCCGAGCAGTCCATCTTCGGCGGCGGCGTCAACGTCCACAGCCGCGTGACCAAGGGCACTCCGATCATCACGGTCCGCCCGAACAGCACCGCCCCCGTCGCCGCCGCCGCGGCCGGCGCCGAGGAGAAGGTGGAGGTCGCGCTGTCGGACGCCGCCCGCGCGGCCAGGATCGTCGAGCGGGTCGTCCAGGAGAAGGGTGCCCGTCCGGAGCTGACCGAGGCCGCGATCGTGGTCTCCGGCGGCCGAGGCGTGGGCTCGGGCGAGAACTTCGCGATCATCGAGAAGCTCGCCGACGCGCTCGGCGCGGCCGTGGGCGCCTCGCGGGCCGCGACCGACGCCGGCTGGTATCCGCACCAGTTCCAGGTCGGGCAGACGGGCAAGACCGTCTCCCCGCAGCTGTACATCGCGGCCGGTATCTCCGGCGCCATCCAGCACCGGGCCGGCATGCAGACCTCCAAGACCATCGTCGTGATCAACAAGGACGCCGAGGCGCCCCTGTTCGAGATCGCCGACTTCGGTGTCGTGGGCGACCTGTTCCAGGTCGTCCCGCAGCTCACCGAGGAGATCGAGAAGCGCAAGTAGGACCCGAGCCGGAAGCGGGGGGGCCCCCCGAGGGCGGCGCGCCGCCCCCCGCCCCCGGGGGGGCCGGGGGCGGCCCCCCCGCCCCCGCGGCGCCGCGGCCGGGGGGCCCCCCCCCCCCGCTTCCGCCTGCCGGGGCGGGCCGGGAGTCACGCGGCCAGGGGAAGGGACCGCTCCTCGTCCTCCGCGGACGCCCGCAGCGGGATGATCTCCATGCGGGAGGCGGGCAGCAGCCGTGCGGCCACGGCGATGACGACGCCGAGCACGACCGCCACACCCATCGCGACCCGCAGTGAGGCCGCGGTGGACAGGAAGCCGATGACCACGGGCCCGAGCAGCAGGCCCGCGTAGCCCATCGCGCTCGCCTGTGCGATCGCCGGGCCGGGCTCGCGCGTCGCGGTCCCCGCCAGCGACAGCGCCATCGGCGAGATCGTCGCCACCGACAGCCCGATGAAGAACAGCCCGGCCACGGCGGCCACGGTCACCGGCGCGGCGATCACCGCGAGGAACGCGAGCGCGGTGGCGGCGCCGGAGAACGTGATCAGCCCGCGCGCGCCGTAGCGGCCGCGCAGCCGGTCGCCGGCCAGCCGGGCGAGCAGCATGCCCGCCTCGAACACCGGGTAGCCGAGCGCGGCGACCGCCTCGGAGGCGTGCAGCGTGCCGATCAGGTAGAGGCCGTTCCAGTCGGCGACGACGCCCTCCACCATGAACGCGGCGAAGGTGACCGCGCCGAGCAGGTAGACGACCCCGGGCAGCCTGCGCCGGGCACGAGCCGGCGCCTGGCCCGCCTCGTCCGCCTCGGGCGCGGGGTCGGGCAGGTGCAGACGGCTCAGGGCCAGCGCCGCCGGCACCGACACCAGGGCGACGATCAGGATGTGGACGGTGAGGGACAGACCCAGGGCGATGGCCGCCGTGCCCAGCAGGCCCGCCGAGATCGCGCCGACGCACCATCCCGCGTGCATGCCGCTCATGATCGGCCGGCCGTACGCCCGCTCGACGGTCGAGCCCTGGGCGTTCATGCCGACGTCGACCGCGCCGAACGCCATGCCGAACAGCGCGGCGGCCACGGCCAGCACCGGGAGGGACGGCGCGAACGCGACGAGGACCAGTGACGCCGCGCACAGGGGAGCGGCCGCGCGCAGGACGCCACGGCTGCCGATCCTGGCCAGGACGACGCGCATGAGCTGCATGGTGAGCAGCGCGCCGATCCCCCAGCTGAGCAGGGTGAGCCCGACCGACGACTCCGGCAGGCGGAGCCGGTCGGCCAGCGCCGGGAGGCGCACGGTGAAAGTTCCACACATCAGGCCGGCCAGGACAAAGGTGAGGACTGCCCCGTGACGGGCCTTCCTCAAAGCGCGGGTCATCACAGCTTCCTTTCCAGGTGAGTCGAGTGGGTTTCCGGGCCCGGATTTACGGGCAGACACCAGCAGGTCGCCCTTTCACGGCAGAGCCGGAAGGAAGGGCGACCACCAGGTGCAGGTCAGGGGTTCACAAGCGGCGCGCTACAACAGGGCGAGCAGCCTGGCGCGGATCGCGGCGTAGTCGATGATCGCCGCGCAGTGGGTGGCGACCTCCCAGACGCCCTCACAGGCCAGCCGTACGACCTGGGAGGTCAGGGGGTCGGGCTCGTCGTCCAGGCCCTGCCGCATCCAGCGGTCCATCGCCCCGCGCAGCGGCGCGAGCAGTCCGGGATCGCCGGCCGCGCCCGTGACCACGGCCCATCGTCGCAGCCGGCCGGTCTCCACGGCCTCGAACGTCGCGGCGACGTACGCCCGGGTGTAGGTGCTCTCCGACTGCGCCTCGATCAGCGCGTCGAAATCGGCGATCAGGCGCTCGATCATGCCTTTGACGAGCGCGTCCTTACTGGCGAAGTGATAGAGGAGACCGCCCTTGCTGACACCGGCGCGCTCGGCCACCGCCGCCAGGGTCAGGGCCTGGGCGCCCTGATCCTGCAGCAGGCCCTCGGCCGCGTCCAGCAGTTCGTCCCTCCTCATGCCCTCTACTGTACCGTCTGGACGGTTAAGTTGCGACACGTGCCGGTGTCCTTTGCTCGCCCGGATACGCTTGGTGGGCTGAATACGTGTCAGGGAGGGGTCGTGGGAGCTGCTTATCTGGACCATGCCTCGACCACACCGATGCTGCCCGAGGCGATCGAGGCGATGACGGCCCAGCTCGGGCAGGTCGGCAACCCCTCGTCCCTGCACGCGGCGGGCCGCCGGGCCCGCCGGGTCGTCGAGGAGTCGCGCGAGACGATCGCCTGCGCGCTCGGCGCCCGCCCGAGCGAGGTCGTGTTCACGGCCGGCGGCACCGAGGCCGACAACCTCGCCGTCAAGGGCCTGTTCTGGGCGCGGAAGCGGCCCAGGATCCTGATCAGCTCGGTCGAGCACCACGCCGCCCTCGACCCCGCCCACTGGCTCGGCGACAACCACGGCGCCCGGATCGAACTGCTGGAAGTGGACGAGCGGGGCCGGGTGCATCCGGAGACGCTGCGCGAGGCCATCGCCCGCGACCCGGACGACGTGGCGCTGGTGAGCGTCATGTGGGCCAACAACGAGGTCGGCACCGTGCAGCCGGTGCGCGTGCTGGCCGCCATCGCGCACGAATACGGCATCCCCTTCCACACCGACGCGGTGCAGGCGGTCGGCCAGCTCCCGGTCTCGTTCGCCGAGTCCGGTGTGGACGCCATGACCGTCTCCGGCCACAAGGTCGGCGGTCCCGTGGGCGTCGGGGCGCTGCTGCTGGCCCGAGGCGTCGATCCGGTGCCCGTCCTGCATGGCGGCGGGCAGGAGCGTGACATCCGCTCCGGCACCCTCGACGCGCCGGCCATCGCCGGGTTCGCGGCGGCGGTCGAGACGGCCGTCGCGCGGCAGCCCGCCACGGCCGAGCGGCTGTCGGCGCTGCGCGACGACCTGATCGAGCGCGTACGGCTGGCCGTGCCCGACGTCGTGCTGAACGGTGACCCGGTGAACCGGCTGCCCGGCAACGCCCACTTCTCGTTCCCCGGCTGTGAGGGGGACGCCCTGCTCATGCTCCTCGACGCCAAGGGCGTGGAGTGCTCCACCGGATCGGCCTGCTCGGCCGGGGTCGCCCAGCCGTCCCACGTGCTGCTCGCCATGGGCCAGGACGGCGTACGCGCCCGCGGCTCGCTGCGCTTCTCCCTCGGCCACACCTCCGTGGAGGAGGACGTCGACCGGGTCGCGGAGGTCATCGGGCACGTCGTCGAGCGCGCCCGCCGTGCCGGCTTGTCGTAACCTGTCCGCGGTGCCCGGTGTAGCGCCACACGACCGCCGCGAGCGGCCTCCGCCGGATCTCGTGACCTCCCGCCGCCGGCGCCGCGCCTATCGGGCCGTACGGCGCAGCAGCGCCCGCTGCAGGCGAAGGATCGCCCGCGCACGCCGCGACGAGCGCAGCCGCCCCAGGCGGGCCTGGAGCCGGTCGCCAAGCTCGATCAGCTGTTCCTCGTCCGCGAAGCGCTCGATCTCGGGGAACATCTGCCGCTCCTCGTCGAGGTGGGCGTGCGACTCCAGCGCGTCGTGCATCACGCCCAGCTCCCGGTCGAACCGCTCTGTCCGCGGGTCGGCGCACACCAGCGCCGCGAGCTGGTCGCTGAGCTGGCGGTGCTCGGACCAGGCCGCCGCGATGGCCGGGGTGATGTGGCGCATGGCGGGATAGAAGACGTCCTCCTCGATCCGCTCGTGCATCCACAGCTCGTCGAACAGCTCGTCGGCGAGCGCGCGCCGCCGGCCGGGCTGGGAGCGCGGCGTCTCCCGCAGATGCCGCATGAGCCCCCGCAACACCTCGTGGTGCTCCACGAGCACCCGCGTCGCCGTCTTCCGCTCCTGCCGGGCGGGCGCCTGCGGCGCCTCCGTGAGCACCTGCTGCCTCCTCCTCACGGCTGCACCTCCTGCTGGTGGATCAGTGCGCTCCCGGGAGGCGCGGTGGCCGCGGCCGGCGCGCGGCGCACTTCGATCCACCCGTCGCGTACGCGGGTCTGGAAGCACGGCGCGGGCGCGGAGGCCGGGCCGTTCAGGCTCTCTCCGCTGGACAGCTCGAACCGGGAGCCGTGCCAGGGGCAGGTGAGGGCGCCGTCCCTGAGCCAGCCCTCGGACAGCGGGCCGCGCAGGTGCGGGCAGGCGTTCTCCAGGGCGTGGATGCGGCCGTCCGCGCGGACCAGGACGACATCCACGTCGCCCGCCCGCGCCCGGTGGGGGCGATTGTCGGTCAGGTCGCGCTCGGCCAGCACGGGGGTGAAATGGCGTGGATCGAGCTGCCTGCCGGTCTGGTCGACCCCGATCCTGTGGCGGTAGACGAGCGTGCCGCCCAGGAAGCCGCTGGTCATGATCACGGGATAGCCGAGCAGGGCGGCGAGCCGCCCACGCAGGTGGTGCCCCCGGCCCCGCTGTACCCACGACCAGCCGTACAGGACGAGGGCGAGCGTGTTGAGCGTGCCGTGGACCATGCCGACGCGCCGGGCGTTGTCGTGTGTGTGCTGCCAGTCGTGCAGGCCGGTCACCGCCGCGGCCAGCGCTCCGGCGAGGCCGACTCCCACGGCTGCGCGCGCCGCGCGTTTCTGCCCGGTGAGGTCCAGGACCAGCGCCGTCGTCCAGGAGCCGATCGGGAGGTCGGTGAACACCGGGTGGAGAGGATGTCCCAGCCAGACGCCGTGCAGGAGACCGCGGGTGCGGCCCCTGGTGATCCCGAGGAGGTTCTCGGCGAAGGCGAGACCCTGTTCGAGTCGATGACTCGCCCGGTCGAGGCGGTCATCGCCTTCGATCGCGTCCAGCAACCGGTCCAGTGTGCGCTGAGCCATGTCCGACCCCAATCCCATCGCCGGATCGGCCCCGCAGCCTGCGGGAACGGGCGGAACGCGGGCGCTCGCCCGCGCGTCGCGTCTATCGCGACGTGCCCGTGGTCAAATGTGATGAAACGCGCCGAATGTCCGGTTCAGGTCAGGAAGGGGGCGACCGCGCTCCATGAGGGATCCTCGGCCACGTCGACGCGGGCCCGCCCCTCCTTCCACTCGGCCGCGAGCTCCTCGACCACGGGCGGCACGGCCGCCGTCGGATCGGCGTAGACGTGCAGCACCCGGCTGCGGTCGGCGCTCATGTGGGCCGCCAGCACGGCCGAGCCGGCCTCGGCCAGCCGCTGTATCAGCCGGTCCTCGAAGTCGCGCAGCGCCTCGAGCGAGGCCCCGAGCGGCAGGCCGTCGCCGTCGGCCTCCTGGTAGGGCAGCGTGACGGCGATGTGCTGGTCGAACAGCGGGAAGTCCACCGGCCTGAGGGGGTAGCGGGCGGTGGCGATCAGCCGGCCGCCGGTCGCGGTGTGCCCTTCGAGGAGCGCCCACCGCTCGTCCGTGAAGCCCTCCGCCACGTCGGCGACGACGGCGGGCAGGTGGATCGCGGGGAGGGCGTCGATCGGCTCGAACTCCGCGGCCACGATCTCGCCCACCCATCGGGCCACCTCGTCCTCGCCCAGCAGCCAGTCGAGCGCGAGGAAGGTCGCCTCCGTCCGCGTGTCGTCGTCGACGTCGGGGAAGATCGGGTGGAAGGCGGTGACGTCCACACGCGGCGTGCCGGGCGGCACGCGCAGCGCCACCACCAGCCGGTCGAGCCCGAACTCGCGACCGCCGACGTCGAGCGTCAGATCCGCGGCCTGCGGGTTCGCCTGCCGCGACGGATGGAACTCCCACATCGCGTCCGCCGGCGGCGCGGCCAGGGCCCACCGGTGGGCGAACGGCCGCAGCTCCGGCTCGTTCGACGCGCTGACGACCAGGGCGTTCACGGCCATGCGGCCGGGAGCGATCTCCCAGACGAGGGACGGATGGAGCCCGGTGACGGCAGGGCCGATCATGTCGGCCAGGGCCTCGGGGTCCTCCGCCTCGACGTGCGCGTCGATCTGGGGACGGGCCTGGTCCCACCAGGTCCAGAATGCCGCGATGGCCTCGGCGGGGTCGGCGGACTCGCTCTTGCGCCCGAACAGTCGCATGACCCCGCATCCTCCCAGCCCGCCCGCCTCGATGCCAACGCGGGCGCGGCCCGGCGGGCGGTAACCTCGAACTGTTATGGGTCCCACACGAAAGCTCCGCGTCCTCGCCGCCATGTCCGGCGGCGTCGACTCCGCGGTGGCCGCCGCCCGGATCGCCGAGGCGGGGCACGACGTGACCGGCGTCCATCTGGCGCTGTCATCCAACCCGAAGTCCTACCGCACCGGCGCCCGCGGGTGCTGCACGCTGGAGGACGCCCGCGACGCCCGCCGGGCGGCCGACGTCATCGGCATCCCCTTCTACGTGTGGGACATGGCGGAACGGTTCCACCGCGACGTCGTCGAGGACTTCGTCAGCGAGTACGCCGCCGGGCGCACCCCCAACCCCTGCCTGCGCTGCAACGAGAAGATCAAGTTCGAGGCGGTGCTCGACCGGGCGCTCGCGCTCGGCTTCGACGCCGTCGCCACCGGCCACCACGCGCGGCTGGAGGACGGCGTGCTGCGGCGCAGCGTCGACGAGGCCAAGGACCAGTCGTACGTGCTGGGCGTGCTCACCCGCGAGCAGCTCGCGCACGCGATCTTCCCGCTGGGCGGCTCGACCAAGGCGCAGGTGCGCGAGGAGGCGGCGCGGCGCGGGCTGACCGTCGCCGACAAGCCCGACAGCCACGACATCTGCTTCATCGCCGACGGCGACACCCGGGCGTTCCTCGCCGATCGGCTCGGCGCGTCCGAGGGGCCGATCGTCGACGCGCTCACCGGCCAGGTGGTCGGCAGCCACCAGGGGGCGTACGGCTTCACGGTCGGGCAGCGCAAGGGCCTGCACATCGACCGGCCGGCCGCCGACGGCAGGCCGCGTTACGTGCTGTCGATCGAGCCGGTGTCCAACACGGTCACGGTCGGCCCCCGCACCTCTCTGGAGGTCCGGAGCATCGTGGGGGAGCGGCCGGTGTGGAACGGCCCGGTGCCGGAGCCGTACGAGCCGATCACCTGTACGGTCCAGTTGCGGGCGCACGGCGAGGTGTACGGCTGCCGCGCCCAGGTGTCGGGAGGCGAGCTGCACATCGAGCTCGACCGCCCGGCGACCGGCGTCGCGGCGGGGCAGGGGGCCGTCCTGTACGACGGGGAGGCCGTCATCGGCTCCGCCACGATCGCCTCGGCCGTCTGAGCTCAGGAGATCTCGACGGACTCCCCGGCCGGGATGCGGCGGAAGTCGGCCTTCTGCTTGTCCGCCTCCATGCCGAGCCAGTTGTCGATCAGCTTCGCGCCGATCTCGTTGACCAGCCCGTCGTGGGTCGAGTAGGCCCGGGCGGGCCGCACGTAGCGCAGGTAGAGGATCGTCTCGGCCGCCTTGAGCCACGGCCCGTTGGTCGGCACGAGCAGCGTGGGGACCTCGGCGCCCGGCGGCGTGAGGGCGTCACCGGGGTAGAACACCTCGTCGTCCACGAAGAAACCGACGTTCTGTACGGGCGGAACGTCGGGCAGGTTGAGCGCGTGCCACTCGCCGACCGCCCGCACGTGGAAGCCCGCCGTGTCGAAGGCGTCCCCATGGTGGACGACCTGGACCTGCGCCGGGATCTGGCCGAGCTGGTCGGCGACGGCCCGGCAGGTGAAGACCTCCAGGTCGGGGCTCGCGTTCTTGAGCAGATTCGCGTCCACGTGGTCGAAGTGCTCGTGGGTGACGAGCACGGCGTCCGCGCCGTCGAGGAGCCCCTCGCCGCTGAACGAGCCGGGGTCGATGACGAGCGTCCGCCCGTTCTTCTCCAGCCGCCAGCACGCGTGACCGAGTTTGGTGAGTTTCATACTCCCTAAGCTAGTGACCGTGAGCGACTATCCGTGGAGCGAGGCCACGGCCACCGGCGTGGGGTCCTATCCGGGCGAGGACCATCTGGAGGCGGTCAGGACGGCCTTCGGTGAACTGCCCATGCCCTACCTGCCCGAGCTGCCCGCCCGGGGCGTGGGCGCCGACATGATCGGGCGTACGGCGTCACTGCTGGTCGAGCTGCCCGTGGAGGTGCAGCCGTCCGGCTGGCGGCTCGCCGACCGGCCGGGACGGGACTTCAAGCGGGCCAGGGATCACCTCACCCGCGACCTCGACGGCCTGGAGGAGGTCTCCCAGGGCTACGAGGGGCCGTTCAAGATCCAGGCATGCGGGCCGTGGACGCTCGCCGGGGCGATCGAGCTCAGGCACGGCGACAAGGTGCTCGCCGACGCGGGAGCCGTACGCGACCTGACCGAGTCGCTGGCCGAGGGGCTGGCGCAGCACGTGGCGGAGGTCCGGCGCCGGATCCCGGGAGCCGACCTCGTCGTCCAGATCGACGAGCCGGGGCTGCCCGGGGTGCTGGCGGGCACGGTGCCGACCGCGTCCGGCTTCGGGCGGCTGCCCGCCGTCGAGTCCCCGATCGCGGCCGAGCGGCTGAAGACCGTGCTCTCCGCGCTCGCGCCCGCCTTCCCGGTCGTCCACTGCTGCGCGCCGGGCGTGCCGTACGAGGTGATCCGCACGGCGGGAGCGCGGGGCGCGTCGGTGGACGCGGCACTGCTGCGCCGCCGCGACGAGGACGAGCTGGGCGAGACGATCGAGAAGGGACTCGCGCTGCTGCTGGGCGTCGTGCCCGGGGTCGACACCCGGCTGCCGGACGTCGGCGTGGTGGCCAAGCCGGCGGTCGAGCTGTGGCGTCGCCTCGGGTTCCCGCCCGCCCGGCTCGCCGAGCAGGTCGTGCTCACCCCCGCCTGTGGCCTGGCCGGGGCCTCACCCAGGTACGCCAAGGCGGCGCTGGCCCGGTGCCGGGAGGCGGCCCGCGTGCTGCGCGAGGACCCCGGGGAGTGAGGCCGCCGGGAGTGGGGGTGTCGCGAGAGGGGCCGCCGCTGGTGATCCAAGCGGCCTCCCAGCTCATCCCCAAGTGATTCACAAGCCCGGTGACCTATCTCTTGACGTGCTGGAAGTTCAGACGTTCAGGAGAAAGACCATGCGAAGCGCTGCGCGCCTTCTGCTCCCTCTCGCCGCCGCCGGGCTGTCCGCCGCTCTGGCCGCCGGTCTCGTCGCGGCTCCCGCGGCGGCCTCGTCCGCGGCATCGCCCGCGTCGGCGGCGGAGACCTGGGAGTGGGGACCGACGGCGTCCACCGACACCAAGGGCTGGGCGAACGGGTACGTCCGGTCGGGCTCGTCGGGCCTGCGCATCGTCGGCGATCTCTATGACGCGGGCGGGGCCAGGACCTGCTCGTGGGTGAAGATCAAGTGGCTGACCGACCGTGGGAAGTACCGGACGGCGACCTACCGCAACTGCTCCCAGTCCACTCCGCGGACGTTCACGGTGAACGCCGGGTACATGCTGCTGGCCAAGGCCATGGTCTGCCGAGGCAGCGCGACCCGGATCACCGGCAAGTGCTCTCGCTGGGAACGGGTCTGGACCCAGGGAGGTTGACCCTCGGGCCGGTCTCTCTCCATCCACGGCGACCGGCCCGAGTACACCCGGACAAAAAGGAATGAAAGTGGGCTGCAAGCGGTCTACCGTAATTCTCGATCGCTCCTGAGACGAGGGGCCGCGCGGTCTGGAGCGGCCC
This sequence comes from Microbispora sitophila, assembly GCF_014892245.1. NCBI lineage: Bacteria > Bacillati > Actinomycetota > Actinomycetes > Streptosporangiales > Streptosporangiaceae > Microbispora > Microbispora sitophila. The sequence continues at coordinate 116,753 of NZ_JADBGC010000001.1, forward strand.
TCTCGCCGGAGCGGTCCGGCGGGAGTCGCCCACGTCCTCGGTGCGGCTCCCGCCCCGTCCTTCGCGAACTGTCGGTCGCCGGAGATACGGTTGCCCTGGGTGTCTGACGAGGGGAGACGGGCGACGTGACCGACAGGGCTGACGAGACTGACGGGCTCGACGGCACCGGGCTCGATGACACCGAGCTCGTGGATGAGGCGACCGGGCACGCGGAGGCCGCGAGCGAGGTCGAGAGCGTGACGGGCGCCGCCGAGACCACCGGAAGCGCCACCGGAGGAGCACAGAGCGCCGGCGGAGAAGCCCAGAGCGCGCCGGCCGAGGCGCGGGAGCGGCACGCCGAGCTCGCGGAGCTGATCGAGGACGCCAACTGGCGCTACTACGTGCTCGACTCGCCCACGGTGAGCGACGCCGAGTACGACGGCTGGATGCGGGAGGTCCTCGCGCTGGAGGAGGCGCATCCCGACCTGCGCACGCCGGACTCGCCCACCCAGAAGGTGGGAGCGCCGGTCTCCACGGAGTTCGCCCCCGTCACCCATCTCCAGCGCATGGAGAGCCTCGACAACGCCTTCAACGACGCCGACCTCGCCGGCTGGCAGGCCAGGGCCGAGCGACTGATCGAGGTCGACCCCGGGCCCTACCTGTGCGAGCTGAAGATCGACGGCCTGGCCGTGGCACTCGTGTACGAGAAGGGCCGCCTGGTGCGGGGCGCGACCCGTGGCGACGGGCGCACCGGCGACGACATCACCCCCAACATCCGCACGCTCGGCGACGTGCCGCATCGGCTCAACGGGGACGACGTGCCCGACCTGCTGGAGGTGCGCGGCGAGGTCTTCCTGCCGGTCGAGGGCTTCAAGAAGCTCAACGAGCAGCTCATGGACGCGGGCAAGCCGCCGTTCGCGAACCCGCGCAACTCGGCCGCCGGTTCGCTGCGGCAGAAGGACCCGCGCGTCACCGCGCAGCGGCCGCTACGGATGATCGTCCACGGCGTCGGCAAGTGGGAGGGCGGCGGCCCGCTGCCCGCGACCCAGTCGGCCGTCTACGAGCGGCTGCGTGACTTCGGACTCCCGGTCAGCGACCGCTACAAGGTGGTCAAGAGCCTCGACGAGATCCGCGAGTTCATCACCTACTACAACGACCATCGCCACGACCCGGAGTACGAGATCGACGGCGTGGTGGTCAAGGTCGACCGCATCCCGGTGCAGCGGCAGCTCGGTTCGACCAGCCGGGCGCCGCGCTGGGCCATCGCGTTCAAATACCCGCCCGAGGAGGTCACCACCAAGCTCCTCGACATCCAGGTCGGAGTGGGCAGGACGGGCCGGGTCACGCCGTTCGGTGTGATGAAGCCGGTGGTGGTGGCAGGGTCCACCGTGGAGCGCGCGACGCTGCACAACGCCTCCGAGGTCGCGCGCAAGGGCGTGCTCATCGGCGACACCGTGGTGCTGCGCAAGGCGGGCGACGTCATCCCCGAGATCGTCGGTCCGGTGGTGGACCTGCGGCAGGGCGGCGAGCGGGAGTTCGTCATGCCCACGCACTGCCCCGAATGCGGCACAGAACTGGCCTACGAGCGGGAGGGCGACGCCGATCTGCGCTGCCCGAACGCCCGTTCCTGCCCCGCGCAACTCCGTGAGCGCATCTACTTCGCGGCCGGGCGCAACGCGTTCGACATCGACGGGCTGGGCTACGTCGCGGCGACCGCGCTGACCCAGCCGCTGCCGCCGCAGGAGCCGCCGGTCCGCACGGAAGCCGACCTGTTCGACCTGACCATCGAGAAGCTGCTGCCGATCAGGTCGGTGGTCCGCGACCCCGACACCGGCCTGCCGAAGACCGATCCGGAGACCGGCGAGCCGAAGGTCGTCTCCTTCTTCGCCAACATCTCCGGTGAGCCGAGCAAGAACGCCGAACTGATCCTCCAGCAGTTGAAGGAGAAGAAGGACCAGCCGCTGTGGCGGGTGCTCGTCGCGCTGACGATCCGGCACATCGGGCCGCCCACGGCCCGCGCGCTCGCCGCGGAGTTCCGCTCGATCGACGCCATCGCCCAGGCGTCCGAGGAAGAACTGGCGGCGGTGGAGGGCATCGGCCCGAGGGTCGCCGCGACCATCAAGGAATGGTTCGCGGTCGACTGGCACCGGGAGATCATCGAGAAGTGGCGGGCCGCCGGGGTCCGGATGGCCGACGAGTCGCCCGCCGACGAGGGGCCGCGTCCGCTGGAGGGGCTCACCTTCGTCGTCACCGGGACGCTGACCGACTTCAGCCGCGACGAGGCCGGCGAGGCCATCAGCGCCAGGGGCGGCAAGGTCACCTCGTCGGTGTCAAAGAAGACGAGCTTCCTGGTGGTGGGGGACAATCCCGGTTCGAAGTACGACAAGGCGGTCAAGGCCGGCGTCCCGATCCTCAACGAGGAAGGTTTCCACGCTCTCCTCGACAAGGGCCCCGACGCCGCCCGCGCCGTCGCCGTCACCCCCGAGGAGTGACCCCGGCCGCTCAGCCGGCCGGCTCACCCATGGGCACGCGGTGATCGCGGTTCGGCTCCGGGCTGTCGAAGTCGAGGAACATGCCGACGCCGTCACCGCCAGGCGGCCAGCAGGTCTTCGGGGCCCCAATGCGCCGCGAGCGGCAGGCCGTCGTCGACACCGGAGCGGGAAACGGCCACCAGCGGGGTCCCGGTGTCGGCGCCCGGAACGGCGAGCATGTCGCGCACCAGGCTCTCGTACTCATGCCGGCCAAAGGACCCGTTCTCCAGCCATTTGATCGAGCCGAGGAAGTGGACGTGCCGCGCGACCGGCTCGCGGTCTGCCCCGACGAGATCGATCTCGGGATTGTTCCGGCGGTTCCACCATCCGCCGATGGCCTCGGTCCCGGGCCATCGGTCGTCGGGCAACAGCCGCAGCAGTGCCTCACGGACGACGGGCTCGACGGCGCGGCCACGCCAGGAGGTCCAGGAACGTTCGATGGAGGCCAGGACACGTTCGCCCCGGCCGCGCTCGACCAGCGGAATGCCCCGGTCGAGGAAGGCGAGCCAGAATCGCAGATACGGATCGGCGATGCGATAGCGCTTGTTCTTCGTGTCCGGCTTGGTCGACAGCGGGGTGTCGACCGCCAGCACCCGCTTGCCGATGAGGGTGGACAGCAGCGGGGAAAGCGTGCCGGAGGCCAGGGGAGAGGCGCCACCCGCCTCTGTGGCGATGGCGGAGAACGTACGCTCCCCGCTCCCCACCGCCGACAGGATCGCACGCGAGTGGGAGGTTTCGGGAAACTCCCCGAGCAACGACAGTTCACCGGCCATCAGCAGCGCGGACAGCGGATTGGTCAACGACTCCCGCAGGTAGTCGACGCGGTTCATGCCTGGCTGCCAGGCCTGGACCACCTCGGGAAAACCACCGGTGATCAGATAGGCGTCGATGGCGTCGGCGGCATCCAGTCTGGTCATGACGGCCACATCCGCGGGGTGGAGTGGCTGGACGGTCATCTTCGCGGCGCGGCCGAAGAAGGGGCGGCCATAGGACTGCAGCGCCTCCATCACCGACAGGTCACTGCCGACCAGGATGAGCAGCACCGGCTTTGCGGACAGGTGCCGATCCCAGACCGTCTGCAACGCCCCTTCGAACTCGCGGTCCTGTTCCACCAGCCACGGCACCTCGTCGATGACCGCGATGCTCGGCGTCTGGTCGGGCACAGCCACGGCCAGGGCGCGCAGAGCCTGGTTCCAGTCCCCGGCCTGCACCCCGGCGACCAACTCGGCATCCGGCAGCGCGGACTGCGCGAGCATGCCGGTGAAGTCGGCACGCTCGGCCACGGGATTTCGTCCCCTGGTGGCCTGGAAGACCACATACGGCATGCCGCTACGGTCGCAGAACTCCTGAACCAGTCGCGATTTCCCCACCCGGCGTCGGCCGGTCATGATCACCGCACGTCCGCGAGTGCCGCCTCGCCCTTCCGCTACCTGTCGCAACTGCCGATCAAGTAGCTCAAGATCCGCGGCTCTCCCCTTGAACTCCATCAGTCGCCTCGACCATACGTAGAAACAATCTAACGTAGATGTGATCTTACATTGTGCCGTCCAGTCGTGACAGCGCCGCCTCCGGAGCCGGCGTCTGCGTTGCTTCGCGGTGTGTTGAGCGAACACGCGCCCCGATCCTCTGTCGATCGGGCGTCACTGTTGCCGAGCGGTTGCCGCGGGGGAGCGGCATCGACGGACCTACCACTGCCGAGGTCCGGCGCTGGGCCCGCGAGGCGGCTTCGATGTGTCGGAGCGTGTGCAGGCTACGCCCCGAGATCCGGCTCGCCTACGATGACGCCCACGAAGAATGACCCGCTCGCCGGAAGCGTCAGCGGCTCAGTCAGGAGTCGAGCCGTCTCAGCAGCGCGGGCTCGGCCTTCAGCCCCGCGGCGGTGCCGCTGAACACAGCCTGGCAGGGGGCACGCCAGATCCGCATCTCCGCGACTGCCCCGGTCGTGTCGGCCGCCCCCACGACGTCGAGACGGCTGACCGGCACCGCGGCCCGCGTCGGGTGCGGCATGCCGCAGTCGGCGCCGTTGACGAAGTCGGTGATGCCTCCCTGGCTGTCGGTCACGCTCTGTATGGCGGCTGCGGTGTTGAGGAGCCCCCGGACGGGTTCGAGGTCGTCTCGCAGGACACGACGGGCACGCAGTCGTAGATCGTCACCGTCCGCCCGGTAGCGGCAGGCTGTGATCACCGCGAGCGGGCTGGGCAGGAACCCATCCGTACGGCCCCGGTTGCCGGCCATGCCATCCTCGGGAAACTCCAGGTCCGGTCGATTGTCGATCTCCGCCACGGCTACCTTGTCCGGGCACGTGGGTGCCGGGACCACGTCCGGGTCCCTCGCGATCTGATCGCTGTAGTCTGGCCGAGGTGGTGCCCCACCCACGAAGTGCCGGGACGCACCTCATCGGCCTGGCCGCTCTCGCCCGCATGGAGCTCCCGCCGGCCTCGCCCGCCTAATCCAAAAGGCGTGCCGTACGGCTGGGGAGCCGTACGGCACGCCTGGACTATGCGGTGAGGGTCAGGAGGTGGTGCAGACCAGCGGGGACGGGGTGGACGGGGTCCCGCTGGAGCTGCCGAGGAAGCCGAACGTGGCGCTCGCGCCGGGAGCGATGTTGCCGTTCCAGCTCAGGTTCGTGGCGGTGATGCTGCCGCTGCTGCCGGTGAGGTTGGCGTTCCACGACTGGCTGATGGACTGCCCGCCGGGCATCGTCCACTTCACGGTCCAGTTGTTGATCGCCGAGGTGCCCGCGCTGGTCACTGTGACCTCACCCTGGAAGCCGCCCTGCCACGAGCTGACGACCTTGTAGACCGCCGTACAACCCCGGTTGCCGGTGAAGGTCGGCGACGGCGACGGCGACGCGGAGGGCGAGGCCGACGGAGACGGGGACGGCGACGGCGAAGCCGAGGGGGACGGGGACGGCGAGGGCGACGGGGACCGGGTCGGCGACGGGGACGGCGAGGGGGTGTACGGGGCGGCCATCGCCAGGTCGTAGGCCCGCTGCGGCACGAACTGGCCCGCAGGGGCGATGCAGCCGTCGGACTCGCCCGGAGGCTTGACCCACAGGTACGCGGCGATCGCCGAGTCGCCGGTGTTCGTGGTGCTCCAGGTGCCGGTGGCACGGCCGGCCGGGTCGCACCACTCGGTGCCGACCGGGCCGTTGCCGTTGCGGCTGGTGTCGATCACGGCCTTCAGCCAGGACACGCCGGTGGCCGCGATTACGTTCTTGGCGTAGGAGACAGTGCCGGAGGTGTACCGGTAGTTGGAGACGTTGAGCGCGATGCCGTCCGCGCTGTTGGCGACGTCGGCACCCCGCAGCCGGTTGGCCATGTCGGAGGCGCCCACCCACGCGTCGTTGCCCGCGTCGAAGAAGACCTTGACGTTCGGGGAGGTGGCCTTGAACTTCTTGCCGGCGTACGCCATGGAGGCCTGGACCTCGGCCTGCTGCGAGGAGTTCATGCAGTTCGGCATGATCGACAGGGCGTCGGGCTCCAGGACGATGTAGGCCGGCCGCCCGCCGAGACCCGCGGCGACCTGGTCGATCCAGGCGCGGTACGACGCGTGGTCGGGCGCCCCGCCGGCGCTCGCGCCGCCGCAGTCGCGGTTCGGCATCTCGTACACGACCATGATCGGAATCTTGCCGGCCGCCGCTGCGGCGCCGACGTAGGCGTCGACCTGGCCGCGCACCGTCGAGGGGTTGTAGCTGGCGAACCACCGGCCCTGTGGGACGGCGGCGATACGGTCCCTGATCACCGGGGTCTTGCTGTCACCGGGGTTGGCGGCCACCCACTTGGCGGCGTTGGTCGTCGGATCCACGTAGAAGGCGGAGTCGGCGGCCTGTGCGGCGGAGGAGGAGAGCACGGACGCTCCCACCGCGGCCGTGGCGACCGCTGTGAGCACAGCCGCCGTCAATCTGCGAGACATGGAAATACTCCGTCCGGTAATGTGGGAGCGCTCCCACAGTTCTCTCGGATGGTAGGGAGCCGATGGCGGGTCCAAGAAGGGCCGCTTGGGGTTTGTCTGGGCGTCCAACCTAATAGGCGCAGGCGGGCGGGGGATCGGACCTGTGGAGCATTTGAAACTTTCACCGCAAGTCCGGCCAGGCCGTGATATCTCCAGAAATCATGGTGACGCAGTGTGCCCAAGCGGTTTCGCGAAGTGGCCCAGAGGCCGTACCCTCCCATAGTGACCTCTTGGGGGGTTTCTTACCGATGACGCTTTCACGCGGTCTTATGCCGCTTGCCGGGGTGCCACGCGTCCTCCTGCCCGCCGTCGACCTGGGCGAAATGTCCACGCCCGTCGACACCCGGGACACCGGACCGCGCCCCGGCTCGCCCCTGTGGGCCTACCTCACGGCGGTCACCGCCGTCGGCGTCACCACGCTGGTGATCGCACAGGTACGGCTCGGCTTCGGCGAGCTGGGCGAGGTGGCCCGCACTCCGCTGTTCTGGATGCTGACCGTCCTGGTGGTGCTGGGCGAGCTGCGCCCGGTCATGTTCAGCTCCTCGACGCTGGTCGGGGGCACGCCGACCTCCACGATGTTCACCTTCGCCGTGCTGATGTACCAGGGCCTGCCGACGGCGGCGCTGATGCAGGCGGTCGCCGTGGTGGTCAGCGGGCTGGTGCACCGCAGGGCCTGGCACCGGGTGCTGTTCAACCTCGCCCAGGTGACCCTCGCCTGCACGGCGGCCGCGGCGGCCTTCGCCGCGTTCGGCGCGCATCCGGCGCCCCGCGCGCCCTGGACGCCCGACGGCGGGGACATCCCCGCCATCGCGCTGGCCGCGGCGGCGTACTTCGCGGTCCGCGCGATCCTGGTCTGCCAGGCGGTGGCGCTGCACGAGCGCCGGCCGCTGGCCCGGGTGATGAAGGCGTCGATCGGCCCGCAGGCCCTCGTCTACGGGGCGCTGCTCGGCCTCGCGCCCCTGGTCGTGGTCGTCATGGCGCACTCCACGGCCCTGGTGCCGCTGTTCGTCGCGCCGCTGACCGCGGTCTACTTCACCGCGACGCTCTCGTTGCGTCGCGACCACCAGGCGACCCACGACGGGCTCACCGGCCTGCCGAACCGCAAGATGCTCATCCTGCGCACGGAAGAGGCCCTCGCCGAGGCGCGCGAGCACGAGCGGGTGGGGCTGCTGCTGCTCGACCTCGACCGCTTCAAGGAGGTCAACGACACGCTCGGCCATCCTGTCGGCGACCGGCTGCTGCAGATCGTGGCCCACCGGCTCACCCACAGCGTGCGGCCCGGCGACGTGGTGGCCCGCCTCGGCGGGGACGAGTTCGCGGTGCTGCTGCCGTCGATCAGGGACGCCCACGCGGCCAAGGAGGTCGCCTCGCGGCTGCGGGTCGCACTGACCGAGCCGGTACGCCTCGAGGGCATGACCTTCGACCTCGACGCGTCGATCGGCATCGCGCTCTACCCCGACCACGCGCCGGACTTCGAGCTGCTCATGCAACGTTCGGACGTGGCGATGTACCTGGCCAAGGAGGGCCGTACCGGTGTCGAGTTCTACCTGCCGGGCAAGGACCGCAACTCGCCGGAACGGCTGAGCCTGCTCGGCGACCTGCGCCGGGCGATCGACGCCGACGAGCTGGAGCTCCACTATCAGCCCAAGGTAAGCCTGGAGGACGGGAGGGTCGAGGGCGTCGAGGCGCTGCTGCGCTGGTGGCACCCGGTGCGCGGGCCGATCTCGCCCGCCGAGTTCATCCCGCTGGCCGAGCAGTCGTACCTGATGCGCGAGCTCACCCAGCACGTCATCGGCCACGCGCTGCGGCAGGCGGCCCGATGGTGGCACGCGGGCGTCGACGTGCCGGTCTCGGTCAACGTGTCGGCCCGCGATCTGCTGGATTCGAGCCTGCCAGAGCAACTGGAGTCCGGACTGGAGAAGCTGGATCTGCCTCCCGAGGCCATCCGGCTGGAGGTCACCGAGCGCATCCTCATGACCGACCAGGCCTACAGCGCCGAGGCCATCCGCACCCTGGCCGGTCTCGGCATCCAGCTGGCCCTGGACGACTTCGGCACCGGCTACTCCTCTCTGGTCCGGCTCCAGCGGCTCCCGGTCTCCGAGGTCAAGATCGACGCGTCGTTCGTACGCCGGCTCGGCGAGTCGCCGGACGACGAGCGGATCGTCCGCTCGATCATCGACCTCGTACGGTCCCTCGGGCTGAGGTCGGTCGCCGAGGGGGTCGAGTCAACGGAGGTCGCGACGCGGCTGCGGGAGATGGGCTGCCACGCGGGCCAGGGGTGGTGGCTGGCCAAGCCCATGCCCGCGAGCGAGGCGACCACCTGGTTGCGCGGCCGGCTCAGCGCCGCCTTCCGGGACCGCGAGAGCGGCGCGCCCGTCTCGCGCCGCACTGAACCGGCCACGATCAAGGGGCCACATTAAGACCATGTGACGCGGCGTCGTCGGGTCGGCCGCGCTCGGTGGCGAGCCCTAGGATGGGTAGGTCCAATCTCCATCATGAAACGGGTTCGACGACTCATGTCCGCCATAACCCGCGATGAGGTCGCTCACCTCGCCCGGCTGTCCCGGCTGGCACTGGCCGACGACGAGCTCGACCACTTCGCCGCCCAGCTCGACCAGATCGTCGGCGCCGTCGCCCGCGTCGCGGAGGTGGCGGCCGACGACATTCCGCCGTCCTCGCACGCGCTTCCGCTGACCAACGTGTTCCGGCCCGACGACGTACGGCCCGGCCTCACGCCCGAGGGCGCCCTGTCCGGCGCGCCCGCCGTGGAGGACGACCGCTTCCGCGTGCCGCGGATCCTCGGGGAGGAAGAATGAGCCTGATTCGCAAGACCGCCGCCGAGCTCGGCGCGCTGGTCGCCTCCCGAGAGGTCACCGCCGTCGAGGTCGCCCAGGCCCACCTCGACCGGATCGCCGAGGTCGACGGCCGGGTCAACGCATTCCTGCACGTGGACGCGGAGTCCGCGCTGGCGCAGGCCCGCGCGGTCGACGAGCGCATCGCCGCCGGTGAGACGCTCGGGCCGCTCGCCGGGGTGCCGATCGCGCACAAGGACGTGTTCACCACGACCGGCATGCCGACGACCGCCGGCTCGAAGATCCTTGAAGGCTGGCGCCCGCCGTACGACGCGACCGTGACCCGCCGCCTGCGCGAGGCCGGCCTGGTGATCCTCGGCAAGACCAATCTGGACGAGTTCGCCATGGGGTCGTCCACGGAGAACTCGGCGTACGGCCCGACCCACAACCCCTGGGACCTGGACAGGATCCCCGGCGGTTCTTCCGGCGGTTCGTCGGCCGCGGTGTCCGCCTACGAGGCGCCGCTGTCCACCGGCACCGACACCGGCGGCTCGATCCGCCAGCCCGCCGCGGTGACCGGCATCGTCGGCATGAAGCCGACGTACGGCGGCTCGTCCCGCTACGGGCTGATCGCGTTCGCGTCCTCGCTCGACACGCCCGGTCCGTTCGCTCGCAACGTGCTCGACGCGGCGCTGCTGCACGAGGCGTTCTCCGGCCACGACCCGCTCGACTCGACCTCGATCGACGCGCCGGTCCCGCCGGTCGTCGAGGCCGCGCGGCACGCCGACGTGGCGGGCATGCGGGTCGGCGTGGTCAAGGAGTTCGGCGGGGAGGGTTACCAGCCCGGCGTCCTCGCCCGGTTCAACGATGCCGTCGAACTGCTGGAGTCGCTCGGGGCCAAGGTCGTCGAGGTCTCGTGCCCGACCTTCACCTACGCGCTGCCCGCGTACTACCTGATCGCGCCGTCGGAGTGCTCGTCCAACCTGGCCCGCTTCGACGCGATGCGGTACGGCCTGCGCGTCGGCGACGACGGCACCCGCAGCGCCGAGGAGGTCATGGCCCTGACCCGGGCGGCCGGCTTCGGGCCCGAGGTCAAGCGGCGCATCATGCTCGGCACGTACGCCCTGTCGTCCGGCTACTACGACGCCTACTACGGGCAGGCCCAGAAGGTCCGCACGCTGATCATGCGCGACTTCGAGGCGGCCTTCCAGCAGGTGGACGTGCTGGTCTCGCCGACCACGCCGACCACCGCGTTCCCGATCGGGGAGCGGGCCGACGACCCGATGGCGATGTACCTCGCCGACCTGTGCACGATCCCGACCAACCTGGCCGGCAACGCGGCGATCTCGGTGCCGTGCGGCCTGGCCGACGAGGACGGCCTGCCGGTCGGACTGCAGGTAATGGCCCCGGTCCTGGCCGACGACCGCTGCTACCGGGTCGGCGCCGCCGTGGAGAAGGCCTTCGAGAGCCGGTGGGGCGGCCCGCTGCTGTCCCGCGCGCCCGCGCTCTAGTCGCCGAGGGGAGGGGAACGGCGGCATGATCACCCGCATCGAGATCGACGGCTTCAAGTCGTTCGAGAACTTCGCGCTGGATCTGCCCCCGTTCCTCGTGCTCATCGGCACCGACGCCAGCGGCAAATCGAACCTGCTCGACGCGTTGAACTTCGTCTCGGCGGCCGCCACCCGCGGCCTGGACCCGGCAGTGGCCGAAGTACGTGGCGATCCTCGTGGCCTGTTCCGCAGGCGCGGAGACGGCACGCGGGCCGATCGGATGACCTTCGCCCTGGAGTTCTCTCTCGCCGAACTACCCAAGGGCGTGCCGGTTCGATGGCGCTACGAGATGGATCTCGCTTGGGCGGAACCGGAGGGCGCGCTCGAGGGAATCGTCGCCCTCACGCAGCGACTCCGAGGGCCGCACGGGGAGGAGATCGCCCTGGAGGTCGCGCCTGAACTGCAGACCCGCTTTCTCAAGAAGGAGCCGGGTCTGCTGGAGCTCGTGCTGTTCCACAAGAACGCCGGTCCGGTGGCGGCGAATGACCGGCTCGTCCCGCGCCACCTGTGGGACGAATTCGCGAGGATGCGCTTCCTGCACCTGGAGGCGGGAAGCCTGCGCCGGGCGAGCGAGTTGGGTGGTCCTTCCCACGATCTTCACGAGCCACTCTCCGGTGGTGCTCGACGCGGTGCCCCGCGAGAACATCGCGTTCCTCGATATGACCACCGTCCTGGAGGGCGGTGTCGCCAGCCGGGTAAGCCGGGTGCGGCGGCTGCGCGAGGATGCGGGTGCGGTGCGCGTGGACGGCGAGCGATGGCCGCGGGTCACGGACTCGGAGCTCGACAGGTTCCGGGCCGGGGCGGAGGAACCGGTCTGATGCGGAGCCTGAGCTGCGTTCTCATCAGGGAGGGGCCGTCGGATGACTGGTTCCTGACGATCCTGCTGCGGCGGGCCCTGGAGGACCTTGTGATCGAGTCCTTCCCTGCCTGCCGGGAGGTGCAGGAGGTGCGCAGCCTGCCGAAGGCGGGAAACCGGAGTCCCGAGCCGAAGGCGGTTATCGACGCGCTGCTCGGTGGGGCCGGTCTCAACCCGAACGGGAGCGGCGTGCTCCAGAACTTCTATGTGTCGGTGGCGGAGACCGCCGGCATCGCTGAACTGCGGAAGGTGCCCGCCTTCCAGCAATGGTGGAATGACATGATCGAAGCATTGGAAGGACTGGGTTACCAGCATGGCTGATACCGCGACGCTCATGCCGTACGACGAGGCGCTGGAGCGCTTCGAGCCGGTGCTGGGGCTGGAGACGCACGTCGAGCTGGGCACCGCCTCGAAGATGTTCTGCGGCTGCCCGACGACCTTCGGTGCGCCGCCGAACACGCAGGTCTGCCCGGTGTGCCTGGCGCTGCCCGGCTCGCTGCCGGTGGCCAACGAGAAGGCGATCGAGTCGACGATCCGGATCGGCCTCGCGCTGAACTGCACCATCGCGAAGTGGTGCAGGATGGCCCGGAAGAACTACTTCTATCCGGACATGCCGAAGAACTACCAGATCAGCCAGTACGACGAGCCGCTGTGCACGGACGGCTACCTGGACGTCGAGGTGGACGGGAAGACCGTCCGCGTGGAGATCGAGCGGGTGCACCTGGAGGAGGACACCGGCAAGTCGACCCACGTCGGGGGCGCGACCGGGCGGATCCACGGCGCGGACTACTCGATCGTCGACTACAACCGGGCCGGCATCCCGCTCGTCGAGATCGTGACCAAGCCGATCGCGGGCACCGACCGGCTCGCCCCGGAGGTCGCCCGCGCGTACGTCACCGAGCTGCGCGAGGTGATGCGCTCGCTCGGTGTGTCCGACGTGCGGATGGAGCAGGGCTCGCTGCGCTGCGACGTGAACGTCTCGCTGATGCCGCGCGGCTCGGCCGAGTGGGGCACCCGTACGGAGACCAAGAACGTCAACTCGCTGCGCAGCGTCGAGCGGGCGGTCCGCGGGGAGATCGAGCGCCAGGCGGCCATCCTTGCCGAGGGCGGCCGGATCGTGCAGGAGACCCGCCACTTCCACGAGGACACCGGGCAGACGACCTCCGGGCGGTCGAAGGAGGAGGCGCAGGACTACCGCTACTTCCCCGAGCCCGATCTGCTGCCGATCGCGCCCGACCCGGCCTGGGTCGAGTCGCTGAAGGCGGCGCTGCCCGAGCTTCCGTCTGCGCGGCGCAAGCGGCTCCAGCAGGAGTGGGGCGTGTCCGACCTGGACATGGCCGCCATGCACAACGCCGACGCGATCGACCTGGTCGAGGCGACGGTGGTCGCGGGCGCTCCCGCCGCCGACGCGCGCAAGTGGTGGATGGGCGAGCTGGCCAGGCGGGCCAACGAGTCGGCCACGGCGCTCGCCGACCTGCCGATCACCCCGGCGCAGGTCGCCCGGGTGACCGAGCTGGTCGCCTCCGGCGCGCTGAACGACAAGCTGGCCCGCCAGGTGCTGGAGGGCGTGCTCGCCGGCGAGGGCGGCCCGGACGAGGTCGTGGAGAAGCGCGGTCTCCAGGTGGTCAGCGACGAGGGCGAGCTCTCGGCGATCATCGATCAGGTGCTGGCGGACAACGCCGACGCCGCGGAGAAGGTGCGCGGCGGGAAGATCGCCGCCGTGGGCGCGCTGGTCGGCGGCGTGATGAAGGCCAGCCGGGGCAAGGCGGACGCGGGCCGGGCCCGTGAGCTGATCCTGGAGAAGCTCGGCGTCCAGGGCTAGGAATGCCTGACGAGCGCCGCCTCGCCGTAAGGATCCGGTGGGGCGGCGTCAGGTCCACCCGCAGCAGGGTTGAGGACGGCCGGCCACGGTTCCGCGTGGTCGGCCGTCGTCCTGTTCCGGGTGGTTTGTGCACCGGAAGGTGCGGCAGTCGTCGCCTATCCCGCCCTGTGCCGGCCCGGCCCGGTCATGGAAAGGCCGGATCGCTTCCGACGCGAGCGCGGAAGGTGTTGCTTCAGGACATATCCAGCAGAGGGTGTTTTAGGGTTAACTGATCGGAGTTGACCTTGAGCCGGAGGAGACCGAGGCGTGCGTAACGCCGGAGCGTCCGTCGACCCGCCCACGGATCCGTCCGGGGCGGCGTCCGCTCCTCCGCACAAACACCCGGTGCGCCGCGTCACCTCGCTGCCCCGCGGGGTCTCGGCCCTCCCGCGAGGGGTGTCGGCCGACATCTTCGCCGAGCCTCCCGCTCCCGCCGCTCCGGCCGTCAAGCCGTCCGGCAACGGGAACCTCCCGCCGCCGGCTCCGCCGGTCGAGCCGTGGCGGGTCCCGGAGCGCCCGGCGTCCGAGGAACCCGTTGTCGTCCCGCCGCCGGACCTCGAACTGCTGGACCCCGTTCCCCAGAGCCGTACGCTCCGCCGCGCGCTGATCGGCCTGGCGGTGCTGCTCCTGGCGCTCTATCTCGTGCCGGCCGCCTCGATGGCGGGGAAGGTCCTGCCCGGCACGATGGTGCTCGGCGTGGACATCGGCGGGCAGAGCAGGGCCGAGGCCGCCGCCACGCTGCGCGAACGGCTGTACGCCCAGGCCAGGACGCCGCTGATCGTACGGCAGGGCACGCGGCGGCTGACCGTGGACCCGCAGCAGGCCGGTCTGATGCTCGACGCCGAGGCCACGGCCCTCGCCGCGCCGGGAGGTTTCCCCAGCCCGCTGGAGGTGTGGAGCGCGCTGACCGGCACTCGCGAGGTGAAGCCCGTCGTGTCGGTGGACCGCCGCAAACTCGACGAGGCGGTGGCCAGGGACATCGCCGCGCCACTGGAGCACCCGGGGCGCGAGGGCGACGTCTCGTTCGACGGGGTCATCCCGGTCCCGACGTATCCGCGGGTGGGCCGCGTCATCGACAGGAGAGCGACGGCCGACCAGATCGTCAGGGGATACCTCGACCCCGAGGCCGTCGTCGTGGTGCCGACGTCGCGAGATCTGCCGCACATCACCCGTGCCGAGGTGCGGCGCGCCCTGCGCTGGGCGAGACGTGCGGTGGCCGCGCCGCTCACGCTGACCAACGGGACCACCTCCGTCAGCCTGTCGCCGGCCACACTGGCGCGGCACCTGACGTTCGCGCCCGACGGCGCGGTCCTGCGGCCGCGCTTCGACGCCGAGGCGGCGGTCGCCGGCGTCGAGCCCGCGCTGGTCGGCACCGCGCGGGCGGCCCGCGACGCCACTTTCACGATCAAGGCCGGCCGGCCGGTCCTGGTGCCCGGCAGGCCGGGCGACCGGGTGGACACCGACCGCCTCGCCGCTGACGTGCTGACCGCCCTCGACGGCGGCGGCCGTGCGGTGGCCGTGTCGGTCGTGAACGGGCCGCCGCGGGTCACCGACGACGCGGCGCAGCGGATGGGGGTCCGGGAGGAGATCGGCCGTTTCACCACCTCCTACGCCTGCTGCCCCCAGAGCGCGGGCAACATCCGCGCGGCCGCCGCGCTTCTCGACGGCCGCCTGGTGGAACCGGGGGAGACGTTCTCGTTCAACGAGGTCGTCGGCCCGCGCACCGCGGCGGCGGGCTTCGACGGCATCGGCCCCACCATGATCCGCGGCCGGGCCGGCACGGAGGCGGCGGGGATGACCCAGGTGGCGACCACCCTGATGAACGCCGTGATCCGCGCGGGGCTTCGAGTGGCCGAGCACACCCCGCCGGAGTTCCACGCCTCTCACCTGCCGATCGGCACCGAGGCCGCCGTGTCGTTCCCCGGCCCGGACCTGCGGTGGAAGAACGACTCGCCGTACGGCGTGCTCGTCCAGGCGTCCGCCACGGGCACCTCGCTGACCGTGACGCTGTGGAGCACCAAGCGGTACGACGTGGACCTGCAGGGGCCGGTCGTCGGGCAGCGGGTGTCGCTGCCCGCCGTGACCGGTCACGGGTCCGGCTGCGTGGCGACGCAGGGGCAGCCTGGCTTCACCGCCGCGGTGACGCGGGTGCTGCGGCAGGACGGTGAGGTGGTCTCCCGGCAGACCTTCCGCACCTCCTACGTCGCCCGGGCCGGGGTCGTCTGCGGCTGACCAAGAGGTGCGCCGATCAGGAGGAGGGCCGCACCACCAGGATCCGGTCGTCGCCCTTCCTGGGGGAGCCGCGCCCGTCCCGGTTGCTGGTGCTCACCCACAGCGTGCCGTCGGGCGCGGCGGCCACCGCGCGCAGCCTGCCGTACTCGCCCGTGTACAGGGCGGCGGGACGGCCGACGCGGCCCGATGCGTCCACCGGCACGCGCCACAGGCGCTCGCCGCGCAGCGCCGCGGCCCACAGCGCCCCCCGGGCGTACGCGAGGCCGGACGGCGACGCCTCGGCGGGCGACCAGGTGAGCAGCGGGTCGGTGTATCCGGGCCGGCCGCCCACCCCCTCGACCTCCGGCCAGCCGTAGTTGCGGCCCTTCTCGATGAGGTTGATCTCGTCGTAGGTGTTCTGGCCGAACTCGGTGGCGTACATGTGCCCCCGGTCGTCCCAGGCCAGGCCCTGCACGTTGCGGTGCCCATAGGTCCACACGAGGGTGCCGAAGGGGTTGCCGGGTGCGGGCCGGCCGTCGGCCGTCATGCGCAGGATCTTGCCGCCCAGCGAGTTCCTGTCCTGGGCCATGCCGCGTTCGCCGGTCTCCCCGGTAGAGGCGTACAGGTAGCCGTCGGGGCCGAAGGCGAGGCGACCCCCGTTGTGGATGGCCCCCTTAGGGATGCCGTCGACGATCACCCGGCGGTCGGAGAGCCGCCCGTCGTAGCGGTAGCGGACGATCCGGTTGTCCTTCTCGGCGGTGAAGTAGACGAAGACGAAGTGGTCACTGGCGTAGCGGGGCGATACGGCCACGCCCAGCAGGCCGCCCTCGCCGCTCGCGGACACCCCCTCGATCACGGCGACCTCGCGGACCTCGCCGCGCGGGGTGACCCGCAGCAGCCGCGCCGACTCGCGTTCGGTCACCAGCGCGTCGCCGCCGGGCAGGAACGCGATCGCCCAGGGCACCGCAAGATCGGTGACCAGTGTGCGCGGCCGGCCCGGCGTGACGTTCGTCTCACCGCCGCCCGGAGTCGCGCCCGAAGTCGCTCCTGTGGCGGCACCCGGAGTCGCGCCCGTGGTGGCACCCGTGACGTCGCTCGCGGTGGGCGGCGGCGGGGGAGTCCTGCCCCCGCCCTCCTCACCCGGCGCGCACGCCGCGGTCGCCGTCAGAAGGGCCGCCCCCAGGAGCGCCGCGGCCACGCCATGCCTGTTCGCCATCCCCGATGACCTCCTCACGTACCCATACTCGCTGGCGGGGGCGATGGTTCCCTAGGTTGTTCTTGTGAAGATCTGGGTCGCATCACAGGACATCGCCGACGCGCTCACGGAACTGCCCGAAGGGCTCCCCGCCCTCGACTGCGCCGTGTACGACGGGAAGACGCCGCCGCCCGGCCCGCCCGAAGAGGTGGAGATCTGGGTGCCGCCGCTGGTCCCGGTGCCGGACACCCCCGGCCTTCTGGGCCGCATGACAAACCTCCGCCTGCTGCAGACCGTGACGGCGGGGGTCGAGCCCTATCTGCCGCACGTGCCGCCGAAGGCGGTCCTGTGCAACGCTCGGGGCGTCCACGACGCGGGCACGGCCGAGTGGGCCGTGGGCGCGATGATCGCGATGCTGCGGGAGTTCCCCGGCTTCGCGGCCGCCCAGGCCAGACGCGAGTGGACCTACCACCACACCGGCGTCCTCGCCGACTCCACCGTGCTGATCGTCGGGTACGGCTCGATCGGCGAGGCGCTCGAACGGCGTCTCGCCGGATTCGAGGTGGACATCGTCCGGGTGGCGCGCACGGCCAGGGACAACGTCCACGGCCAGGACGAACTGCCGGCGCTGCTGCCCGCCGCGGACGTGGTCGTGCTGCTGGTGCCCGCCACGGCGGGGACGGCCGGTCTGGTGGACGCCCGGTTCCTCGCCCGGATGAAGGACGGCGCGGTGCTGGTGAACGCCGCGCGCGGGTCGGTCGTGGACACCGACGCGCTGCTGGCCGAGTTGCGGGCGGGCAGGCTGCGGGCGGCGCTCGACGTCACCCCCGTCGAACCGCTGCCGTCCGATCACCCGCTCTGGACCGCGCCGGGGGTCTTCATCACCCCGCACGTCGCCGGCAGCACGCCCGCGTCCGTACGGCGTACACGAAGGCTGGTGCGGGAACAGGTCATCCGTCATCTGACGGGCCGTCCACTCGATAACATGATCACCGGGCATTACTGACCGCTCCATTAAGGATTCCGGAACGTGGCTGCCTCGTGACCTGGGGTGCGTACGGTGAAGCTCAGCGTGCACGGCTGGTTATCAGATCGGTGACGACTCGCTCGTTGTCCCCCTCTCGATCAGCGGCTGTGCGCACACTGGCCATGTGACAGGGAGAGTAAAGCCGAGTCGAGAACGGGAGGGGCAGTGACGACACACCCCACCGGGCCCGGCGACGCTTATGCGACTCCGGCCTCCGCCGAAACCCCGGAGGACACGACGGCCGGCGGTGAAGCGGCGACAGGTGCAGAGGCGACGCGCGTGAAAGTCAGGCGTGACCCCCGGGTCCCACTCACCACCGCGGCCGGGCTCGGCGCGGTGGCGGTCGTCGTGGCCTTGGTCACCGGAGGCTCGGCGCCGGTCGTGACCGCGATCGCGGGGGTCGTCACCGGCCTGCTCGCGGCCATCTCGCTGATCATGGCCGCCTCCCGCGTCGTCCCGGCCCACCGGCGCCAGCCAGGCGCGTGGCGGTGGATGGCCGCCGGGTCGCTGACCTGGCTCCTCGGCGTCGGCGTACGTCCCGTGGCCGACGGCACGCCGTTCGTGCTCACGTTCGCCGACCTGCTCCTGCTCGTCGGATCAGTGCTGCTCGCGATCGGCTGCGGCCTGTCGGTGAAACCACCCGCGTTCACGCGCGGGGTGATACGCCAGGCGGCCGACGCCTACCTGGGCGCGGCGTCGGTTTTCACCGTGGCCTGGGTCGCGGTGCTCGGCCCGGCGTTCAGGAAGGCGGAGGACACCGGAGCGTTCTTCGTCGCGCTCGCGCTGCCCGTGGTCTGCCTGCTCGCGACGTGCGCGATCACGCCGGCCGTGGCGGCGTCCCGGTCGGGCAACCGGGTGGTCGGGCTCACCGGCGTAGGGGTGCTCACCGCGATAACGGTGGCGGAGATGGCCACGGCCCTCGCCCGGCTCGACGGCGACACCGCGCCGCTCGCGGCAGGGCTCGTCGTCCCGGCCATGCTGCTGGTCCTCGCCGTCGCCCCGTGGGTGCAGGAGGACCGGCCGGCCAGGCCGCTGCCCGCCGCGCTGACGGCCGCCACCCCGCTCGTGCTGGTCGCCGCCGCCACGCTGGTCGCCACCCTGTACGCGATCGGGAGCAGTCACGACGCCGCCCTGGTGGTCGTGGCCGCCTCGGTCGTCCTCGTCCTGCTCGGCCGGCTGTTCGTGCTCCTGGTCGAGACCGCGGGCATGCGCCGCCTCGTCGACGTCGGCGAGCAGCAACTGCGCAGGCTCGCCGAGAACACCGGCGACGTCGTGCTCGTGTGCGACCCCGGCGGCGTCATCCAGGAGGTGGGCCCCGGCCTCGAGACGACGTACGGCTACCGCCCCGAAGACCTCACCTGCCGGCCGATCTTCGACTACATCCACCCCGAGGACCTGCCGGCCGTACAGGCCCTGCTCGACCGTATGACGGACGAGGACGACGGGCCCGAGCAGGAGGGCGGCACCCGCATCTCCTGCCGGTTCCGCGCCTCCGACGGCACGTGGCGTCCCACCGAGTCGGTCGCCGCCCGGCATGTACGCGACGACGACCTCGTCCTGGTCACGATCCGCGACCTCAGCGACCAGGTGGCCCTGCGCAACCAGGTCACCCACCTGACCTTCCACGACGGGGTCACCGGGCTGCCCAACCGGGCCTACTTCGAGGAACGCGCCAGGGACGTGCTCTCCCGCCGCGGCGCCGGTGGGACCGCGGTGATCTTCCTGGACCTCGACGGCTTCACCTCCGTCAACGACTCCGTCGGCCACGCCAGCGGCGACCACCTGCTCGGCCAGGCCGCCCGCCGCCTGCGCTCGGCCGTACGGGCCGACGACACGCTCGCCCGGTGGGGCGGGGACGAGTTCGCGGTGCTGCTTGAGGGCGGCGCGTCCGGCGGCGCCGACGCGCAGACCGCCATCGACCTGGCTGAGCGGCTCGTACGCGCGGTCTCGAACGAGCCGTTCCGGGTCGCGGACCGGGACGTCGCGCTGACGGCCAGCGTCGGTGTGGCGTTCGCCGAGGAGGACCTGCCCCCAGGTGACCTGCTGCGCAACGCCGACGTGGCGATGTCCCGCGCCAAGGAGCTCGGCGGGCGCCGGGTTGAGGTCTTCGCCACCCACATGCACGCCGACGTCCTGCGCCGCCTGGAGATCGCCTCCGACCTGCAGCGGGCGCTGCTGGAGAACCAGTTCGCGATCGAATACCAGCCCGTGGTCGACCTGGCCACGTCGCGGGTGACCGCCGTCGAGGCGCTGGTGCGCTGGTGGCGGGGCAGCACGTTCGTGCCGCCGGAGCAGTTCCTCGGGCCGGCCGAGGACACCGGGATCATCGTGCCGCTCAGCGAGTGGATCCTGCGCGAGGCGTGCCGGGAGGTGGCCGCCTGGCGCGCGTCGTCCTGGGACATCGGGCTGGCGCTGAACCTGTCCGCACGGCAGATCATGGCCCCGCGCTTCGTGGAGACCGTGGCGGAGGCGCTGAGCGAGAGCGGGCTGCCCGCCAGCGCGCTGACCCTCGAGGTCATCGAGGAGATGCTGGTCGAGGACGCCGGGGAGATGATCAGCAGGCTCTCGGAGCTGAGGACCCTCGGCGTACGGCTGGCCATCGACGACTTCGGCACCGGCTACGCGTCGCTCGCGTTCCTGCGTCAGTTGCCGGTCGACATGATCAAGATCGACCCGTCGTTCGTCTCCGGCCTCGGCCGCGACGACACGCTGACCCTGCTGACGAAGACGATCGTGCAACTCGGCAACGACCTCGGCCTGATCGTCGTCGCCGAGGGGATCGAGCGTCCCGAGCAACTCGACCTGCTGCGCAAGATGGGCTGCACGCGCGGCCAGGGCTATCTGGTGGCCCGCCCCATGACCGCACGCGGCGTCGACTCCCTGATGCCCACCACCACCCTCCAGAACACCGCGTAGCTGTGTTCCCCGCGTCGCTCGTATGGGCGCTTAGATCCGCCGGGCCGTGCCGGAGGCGCGCAGGGGCACAGCCCTCGTCGCGCTTGGTCGCTTCGCTCCCGCGCGCTCCTCAGTCCAGACCGGCGGCGCGCCCATCCGGCTCGCTCGGCGTTACCCGCGTCGCTCGTATGGGCGCTCTGAACCGCTGGTCGTGCCGGAGGGGCGCCGGGTGGCATAACCTGGGAGTCCGTTGTGGGTGTCTTGGATGGCGAGACGAGCGTCCCAGATGATTTGACGTGGAGGCGCTCCATCGGACATCGTTGTAGCCATGCATAGCGGTGGGATTCTCGTAGTACTTCGCAGGCGCGCAGCCTGACGAAGCACTCGGTCCTGCGCGCGCCCCAGCTCCGCCCAGCGGATGGGGCATTTTTTATGCCAGGAGTCACGCCAAGCAGCCCAGCCAAGAAGCAAGCTCAGCCACAAGGAACGAGCCGATGACCGAGAAAATGACAGGTGCCCAGGCCCTCGTGCGGGCGCTGGAGCAGGTCGGGGTCGACACGGTGTTCGGGATCCCGGGCGGGGCCATTCTCCCCGCCTACGATCCCCTCTACGACTCGACCAAGGTCCGGCACGTGCTTGTACGGCACGAGCAGGGCGCCGGCCACGCGGCCGAGGGGTACGCGCAGGCGACCGGCAGGGTCGGGGTGTGCATGGCCACCAGCGGCCCGGGAGCGACCAACCTGGTCACTCCGATCGCCGACGCCTACATGGACTCGGTGCCGATCGTGGCGATCACGGGGCAGGTGGCCTCGCCGCTGATCGGGACCGACGCCTTCCAGGAGGCCGACATCTCCGGCATCACGATGCCGATCACCAAGCACAACTTCCTGGTCACCAACGCCGATGACATTCCGCGGACCATCGCCGAGGCGTTCCACGTCGCCGCCACCGGGCGCCCGGGGCCGGTCCTGGTGGACATCTCCAAGGACGCCCTGCAGGCCACGACCACCTTCTCCTGGCCGCCGGTCATGCAGCTGCCCGGCTACCGCCCGGTGACCCGGCCGCATTCCAAGCAGATCCGCGAGGCGGCCCGGCTGATGACCGAGGCGAAGCGGCCGGTGTTCTACGTCGGCGGCGGCGTGCACAAGGCGCGGGCCTCGGCCGAGCTGCTGGAGCTGGCCGAGCTGACCGGTATCCCGGTGGTGACCACGCTGATGGCGCGGGGCACCTTCCCCGACAGCCACCCCCAGCACATGGGGATGCCCGGCATGCACGGCAGCGTGGCCGCGGTCGGCGCGCTGCAGCGCTCCGACCTGCTGATCGCGCTCGGCACCCGCTTCGACGACCGGGTCACCGGTGAGCTGTCCAGCTTCGCGCCGAACGCGAAGGTGATCCACGCCGACATCGACCCGGCGGAGATCTCCAAGAACCGGCATGCCGATGTGCCGATCGTGGGCGACTGCCGTGAGGTGATCGGGGATCTGATCACGGCGGTGCGGGCCGAGCAGGCCGACGGCCGCAAGGGCGACTACGCCGAGTGGTGGCGGATCCTCAACGGCTACAAGGAGACCTACCCGCTGGGGTATGAGGAGTTCGCCGACGGGTCGCTGGCCCCGCAGTACGTGATCGAGCGGCTGAGCGCGCTGGTGGGCCCGGAGGCGATCTACACCGCGGGTGTGGGCCAGCACCAGATGTGGGCGGCGCAGTTCGTCAAGTACGAGCACCCGGGGACGTTCATCAACTCCGGCGGTGCGGGCACGATGGGCTTTTCCGTCCCGGCCGCGATGGGCGCCAAAATGGGCTGCCCGGACAAGGTCGTGTGGGCGATCGACGGCGACGGTTGTTTCCAGATGACCAACCAGGAGCTGGCGACCTGCGCCATCGAGGGCGTGCCGATCAAGGTGGCGGTCATCAACAACGGCAACCTCGGCATGGTCCGCCAGTGGCAGACGCTGTTCTACGACGAGCGGTATTCCAACACCGATCTTCAGCGGGTCAAGCGGATTCCCGACTTCGTGAAGCTCGCCGAGGCGTACGGTTGTGTCGGCCTGCGGTGTGAGCGTCCGGAGGACGTGGACGAGACGATCCGCAAGGCCATGGAGATCAACGACGTGCCGGTGGTGGTCGACTTCGTCGTGCACCAGGACGCGATGGTCTGGCCGATGGTCGCCGCGGGCACCAGCAACGACGACATCAAGTACGCCCGCGACATGGCGCCGAACTGGGAGGGTGGAGAATGAGCCCCGCCCCGGCCCGACCCGATCACGACCAGCATCGCGAGGAGATGGCATGAGCGAGCGCAGCGAGCGAATCAGCAAGCACAGCGCCTGGCGAATGCCGCTCCGAGCCGAAGGCGAGGAGATGGCATGAGCCGCCACACGCTGTCCGTCCTGGTGGAGAACAAGCCGGGCGTGCTGGCCCGGGTCGCCGCCCTGTTCAGCCGCCGCGGGTTCAACATCGACTCGCTGGCGGTCGGGCCCACGGAGCACGACGACATCTCGCGGATGACCATCGTCGTCAACGTGGAGGACCTCCCGCTGGAGCAGGTCACCAAGCAGCTCAACAAGCTGGTCAACGTCATCAAGATCGTCGAGCTCGACAACAGCCAGTCGGTGCAGCGCGAGCTGATGTTGATCAAGGTGCGGACCGACTCCGAGAGCCGGTCGCACGTTCTCGAACTCGTGAACCTCTTCCGGGCGCGCTGCGTTGACGTGGCACCGGACGCGGTCACGATCGAGGTCACCGGGACGACCGACAAGCTGGAGGCGTTCGTCCGGGTCCTTGAGCCGTACGGCATCAAGGAGCTCGTGCAGTCGGGCATGGTGGCCATCGGCCGCGGTGCCCGTTCCATCACCGACCGCTCGCTTCGCGCCCTCGACCGCAGCGCATAGTCCTATGGCAGGCACGTCGCGACGGACAACCCGTGAAAGGCAAGCAAGTGACTGAGATCTTCTACGACGACGACGCCGACCTGTCGATCATCCAGGGCCGCCACGTCGCGGTGCTGGGTTACGGCAGCCAGGGCCACGCGCACGCGCTGAGCCTGCGTGACTCGGGCGTGGACGTCCGGGTCGGCCTGCCCGAGGGCTCCAAGAGCCGGGAGAAGGCCGAGGCCGACGGCCTGCGCGTGCTGTCGCCGGGCGAGGCCGTCGAAGAGGCCGACCTCACGATGATCCTCGCGCCGGACCACATCCAGCGGCACCTGTACGCCGAGCACGTCGCGCCGAACCTCGTCGAGGGCGACGCGCTGTTCTTCGGCCACGGCCTCAACATCCGCTACGGGCTGATCGAGGCCCCGGCGGGCGTCGACGTGGCCATGGTCGCGCCGAAGGGCCCGGGTCACCTCGTCCGCCGCCAGTACTCCGCCGGTCGCGGCGTGCCCTGCCTTGTCGCCGTCGAGCGTGACGCCACCGGCAACGCCTGGCCGCTCGTGCTGTCGTACGCCAAGGGCATCGGCGGCACCCGCGCCGGCGCGCTGAAGACGACCTTCACCGAGGAGACCGAGACCGACCTGTTCGGCGAGCAGGCCGTGCTGTGCGGCGGCGTCTCCGAGCTGATCAAGGCCGGGTTCGAGACCCTGATCGAGGCCGGCTACCAGCCGGAGGTCGCCTACTTCGAGTGCCTCCACGAGATGAAGCTGATCGTGGACCTGATGTACGAGGGCGGCATCTCCAAGATGTACTGGTCGGTGTCCGACACCGCCGAGTACGGCGGCTACACCCGCGGCCCGCGTGTGGTCAACGAGGAGACCAAGAAGGAGATGCGGCGCATCCTGGACGAGATTCAGGACGGCCGCTTCGCCCGCGAGCTGGTCGAGGAGTTCGACTCCGGCCAGACCAACTTCAAGCGCTACCGCGAGGAGCTGGCGGGCCACTCGATCGAGCAGACCGGCGGCAAGCTCCGCCCGATGATGAGCTGGCTCAAGGGCGAGCAGGCCTGAGGCTCACGAACCGCTGCGTGACCGCGGCGCCGCGCCCCGCCGATGAGGTGGGGAGCGGCGCCGCGTCGCGTTTCACGGACCCCGTCGTCGCCGGTAAGACACCAGGGCCAGAGGGATCAGCACTGGGCGGGCTTGAGCCAGGAGCACTCGAGATCACCGGCGAAAGGAGCCGGCCCGGCGGCCTCCTGGGGGGACGACCCGGGAGTCAGGCTGCGCGCGGCCGCCGTCTCGTCCACCACGGCCTTCCTGGTGAACTGGGCCAGCCTGACGGCGATCCGGTCCTCCAGGTCCCTCGGCGCGCCGGACAGGTAGCCGTTGCTGACGACCGAGAAGACCAGCGGCTCGCCGTCCGCGCTGGTCACGTAGCCCGACAGCGCGGTCACACCGGTCAGCGAGCCGGTCTTGGCGTGCACGTTCCCGGCGGCCGCCGTGCCGCGCATCCTGCTGCGCAGCGTGCCGCCGACCATCCGGTCCGCCTCTCCCGCGATCGGCAGGGCGGCGTACCAGGTGGGGAACCAGGGCTTGCCGCGCACCGCCGCGAGCAGGGCCGTGATTCCGGCGGGGGTCAGGGCGTCCATCCTGGACAGGCCGGAGCCGTCCCGCAGCCGCAGCGTCTTCACGCCGTTCGCCTGCGCGAACGCGGTCGTCACGGCGAGCCCGGCCGCCCACGTCCCCGCGCCGGAGACCTTGCGTCCCATCGTCTTGGTGAGGATCTCCGCGTGCATGTTGTTGCTCAGCTTCAGGAACGGCACGAGCAGGTCGCCGAGGGTCATCGACTGGAGTGAGGCGACCGTGGCCGCCTTGGCCGGGGCGGTCCCGCGTACGGTCGGCCCGAGCACCTTCACGCCGTGCCGGGTCAGCCCCTCCCGGAACAGGGTGGCCGCGTAGAGCGCGGGGTCCCACACGGCGACCCACTCGTCGTACGGCTCGGAGACCGTGCCGGTGATCACGACGGTGTTGGTGCCGTGCTGCCGCTCGACGAGCACGTCCGTCTCGTCGCCGGTGACGGCCCTGTTCACGATCTTCACGTAGCCGGTCGCCGGCGTGGTGGACACCTTGGCGGCCTTGCCGGGGCCGTCTCCGGGCGCGACCGAGACGATCACCGAGCCCGCGTCGTAGTCGGTGTCGGGCGCCGCGGTCAGCGCGGAGATCTGCCCGGCGTAGTAGTACGGCTCGTCGTCCCAGGCCCAGTCGGTGCCGAGCCGCACGTCGTCGAACCAGGTGTCGTCGGCGACCAGCCGTCCCGTGACGACTTTGACCCCGGCCGCCGCGACCTTGGCGGCGAGCGCGTCGTAGTCGGCGGCGAGCATGGTGGGGTCGCCCGTGCCCCGCAGCGTGAGGTCCCCGACGACCGTGCGGCCCACCCCGGACGCGGCGAGCACGTCCGTTGTGAACCGGAAGTCGGTGCCGAGCGTGTCGAGGGCGGCGGCCGAGGTGAGGAGCTTGGTGTTGGAGGCGGGGGCGAACAGCTTGTTCGCGTCGAGAGAGTAGAGGTCCTCGCCGGTGGCCGCGACGCGCACGGCGACGCCCGCCCGCGCGGGGGCCAGCCGGGAGTCGGCGAGGATCTGGTCGAGGTCGCGGGTCAGGTCCGCGACGCCGGGGGCCGGGTCCCGCGCTCCGGCGGGGACGCCGGAGCCCGCGATCCCGGTGGCCAGAACGGCACCGGCCAGCATGATCGTGATACGTCGTGACAACCGCACAGTCCGCTCCCGGGTGAGTGGCTTTCCGCGATCGTCGGTGAGCCACGCCGGGGCATCAATACGAAAATGTACGTATAGCGATCAGGCCGGCATCGCGACCAGGAACACGCAGTCGCCGAAGGCCACCTCGTCGCCGGCCCGCACGGCCGCGGGGCCGACCAGGCGCCAGCCGTTCAACCGGGTGCCGTTCATCGAGCCGAGGTCGACGAGGAGCCAGGAGTCGTGCTCGCGCCGCAGCTCCGCGTGCACCCGCGAGACGGTCAGGTCGGCGAGGACGAGGTCGCAGGAGGAGCCGCGGCCGACCAGGTAGCGGGCCCGGCCGTCGGCGGGCAGGGCGAGCCGGGGCAGCCGGGGACGCCGCCAGGCGGACTCGATCCGGCTGCTCAGCTCCGACACCGAGGCGACGGCGTCGGTGATCCGCCTGCGCCAGCGCCCGCGGTGCGGGAGGTCGGCAACCAGCTCGTCCAGCTCGTTGCGGTTGCGAGCACGAAGCGCCAGGTCCACCCGGCCGACGAAGGTCTCCATGGACAGGCGTCCTTCGGCGGCCCGGTCGCGGAGCTCGCTGAGCGCGCGCTCGCGGTCCCCGTCCGAGGCGCGAACCGGGGGAGAGCTCATGATTGGAGTATCCGCCGCAGTGGTCCGAGGTGTCCAGAAGACCGCCGTATTCCCCGCCAATCCCGGCGTGGGAGCGGGGCCGCCGGGCGTGGCGTCCCCGCTCCCGCGCCGGGTCGGCGCGTTTCTACTGCCGACCGAAGTCCTGGGTCCAGTACGGGCCGCCGGCGGCGACGTACCCGACCCCGATGTCGGTGTAGTTGCAGTTGAGGATGTTCTGCCGGTGTCCGGGGCTGTTCATCCAGCCCTGGACCACCGCCTGGGCCGTGCCGTAGCCCTTGGCGATGTTCTCCCCGTATGCGCGCCAGGTGTAGCCGGCGAGCGTGATGCGGTAGCCGGGGTCGCGGCCGTCCAATACGTGTTCCATCTTGTTCTGGGCGGACATGTTGGCCGAGTGGGCGTACGCGGCGGCGCGCAGGCGCGGGTCGTGCTTCAGCGGGCCGCAGCCCGCCTTCGCCCGCTCGGCGTTGGTGAGGCGCACGACCTCGTTCTCGATGGCGGTGCCCACGGCCGAGCCACTCGTGGGAGAGGCGCTGGGAGTGGTGGAGGCGGGGGCGCTCGCGGTGGGACTCGTGGCAGGGGCCGTGCTGGGGACGGCGGAGGGGCTGGTGGTGGGGACGGCGGTGGGGCTTGGAGAAGAGGTGGCCGTGGGAACCGGGGTGGGGACGTCGCAGTCGAGGCGCACCGGCCTGGATCGCGACAGGTGGCCGCGGTAGTCGGTGACGACGCTGTAGTACGCACCGTCCGCGCAGGTCAGGGCGACGACGACGCGGGCGTTCCTGACCACCTTGGAGCCGCTCTTGACCACGCGGTCGGGGCCCGGCGTGCTCTTCACGATCCGGACCCGGAAACGGGCGTTTTCGAGGCAACCGGCCCGCGAGCCCGCCGCGCGGATCTTGCCGTCCACGGTGACGTAGGGCTTCGCGGCGGCGACCCGGCAGCCCGCGTGCTGGGCCTCGGCCTGAGCGGGTCCTGCCGCCATGCCGACGGCCGCGACGCTCCCGAGGCACAGGACCGCTCCGAGCGCTCTGTTCACGATCATTCCTCCAGTGGGGGTTAGACGCTGGGGAAGTCGTCATTATGGTGCGCCAGAGACCGACATGTGGTGATAAATCGGTCCAATCCCGAAAGTATCTACCTTCTCTTAAACATGCCTTAGGCTGCTCAGAGCCCGAGATGTCCGATAATCCGCAGGTCGGCCGCGTGATCAGCGAGGGGATCGCCTTGAGGGGCGCTTAAGGTCGTTCGCGGCCTCCCGTGCCACGCGTTCCAGTTCCTCCCGGTAGCTCTCCCACCAGGACGGATCGCCGGCCGTCATCACGTCGTCGCCGGCCCGGTATCCGGCGGCGCCGTCGATCGACTCCCGGACGATGTCGGCGTGGCCGGCGTGCCGGTGGGTTTCGGCGATCATGTGGACCAGCACGCGGTGCAGGGTCGCCCGCCGGTGCTCCTCGGGCCACCACACGATGTCGGCGGCCGACTCCAGCGGCAGCGCCGCGATCGTGGCGTCCGCGTGTCCCCAGGCGCGCCGGTACACCCCGGTGACGTACTCGCGGGACTCCTCGGCGGTGGCCCACATGTCCGCGTTCCTGGCGAAGGCGGCGGGCCCGAGATCAGGACGGAACCAGGGCACGGGCTCGTCGAAGTGACGGCCGAACACGAACCCCAGATACAGCAGCTCGACGCCGGCCAGATGCTTGACCAGCCCCAGCAGGTTGGTGCCCGTCGGCGTCAGCGGGCGGCGGACGTCGTATTCCGAGAGTCCGTCCAGCTTCCACAGCAGGGCGTCGCGAGCGTCCTGCAGATAGCGGCGCAGGTCGGCCTTCAGATCCGCCTCGGTGATCATGGCGTGTCTCCTGTTCGGGAAGGAACGGTCGGGAGCCGGTCGTGCTCCCCGGGAGGGGAGACTCCCGATGTGAGGCAGAATCGTCGCTCGTGGGTGAGGTTTTTTCCCCGACGGCGGCGGACGGCGACCTGGCGCGGGCGCGAGACGGGGACGAGGCCGCGTTCACCAGGCTGGTCCGGCCGCTGCGCCCGGAGCTGCACGCCCACTGCTACCGCATGCTCGGCTCGGTCCACGACGCCGACGACGCCCTCCAGGACGCTCTGCTGCGGGCCTGGCGGGGGCTCGCCCGCTTCGAGGGCCGCTCCTCGCTGCGCTCGTGGCTGTACGCCGTGACCACCCGCGCCTGCCTGGACCTCGTGGAGAGCCGGGGCAGGCGGGCGTTGCCGATGGACTTGGGCCCGTCGAGCGAGCGCGCTGTCGTGGACGGGCAGGATCCGTTCGGTGACGTCGCCTGGCTGGGCCCCTATCCCGACGCGGGCCCGACGGACGGCCCGGCGGGGCGCTACGAGCGGCGCGAGGCCGTGGAGCTCGCCTTCGTCGCCGCTCTGCAGCACCTGCCGGGCAACCAGCGTGCGGCGCTGCTGCTCTTCGAGGTGCTCGGCTTCTCCGCCGCCGAGATCGCCGCGATGATGAAGACCTCGGCCGCCTCCGTGAACTCGGCTCTGGCGCGGGCCCGCAGAATCCTCGCGGAGAAGGCGCCCTCCCTCGACCGGCAGCGGGCGCCGCGCACGATCGGCGACCCCCGGGTGCGGGAGATCGCGCTCGGATTCGCGTCCGCCCTCGAACGCGGGGACGCCGACGCCCTGATCGCGCTGCTCACCGACGACGTCACCTGGTCGATGCCGCCGCTGCCGCACTGGTATCGCGGCATCGCGGCGGTCGCCGACTTCGCCGTGCGGGTGCCGCTCACCCGCTGCCCGAGCTGGCGGTATGTGCTGACCGGCGCGAACAGCCAGCCGGCCGTGGCCTTCTACGTCGGCGAGGGCGCCGCCCTCCCGCACACCGCCTGGTCGATCACCGTGCTGACCCTGCGGGACGAGCGGATCTGCGAGATCACCTCATTCCTCGGCGCGGAGCACTTCGCCGGGTTCGGGCTGCCCGCCGTCCTTCCCGCGGTCCGCACCACCGGAGACGGTGCTCTCACCGCCGGAGACAGCGGTCGCTGAGGCCGTGGGCTGGGGTCCGGTCCCGGCCGCACCGGCGACGGCGGCGAGGCGGTCGGCGGTCAGGTTGTATTTGAGGGTCATCAGCACGCCCGCGAACGTGATCAGGGCGGGCACCACGGTCACGCCGATCACCACGGCGACGTGGGCGCTGTCCGGCTGGGTCACCGGATGCTCGGGATCGGAGGAGACGAAGCCTCCCACGCCCAGCACCCACCCGTACGCGGTCGCCCCGAGCGCCGCCACCGCGTTCTCCACCGCGGTCCACAGACCGGTGAAGATCCCGCCCCTGCGCTCGCCGCTCACCGCGCCGTCGTACGCGATGACGTCGGCGAGCATGGAGAACTGCAGCAGTTGCAGGCCCGCGTAGCCGACGCCCACGATCATCACGCACAGGTGCGCGTACAGCTCGCCGAGGGCGGGCGTCGCGAGGATCAGCAGCGCGCCGGCCGTGAACAGCGTGCCGGACAGGATCATCGCGCCGCGCTTGTCGAGCTTGCGGGCCAGCCATACCCACAACGGCATCGTGACCAGCATCGGCCCCACGAGCGCCGCGAAGAGCGTGGTGGTGGCGGAGGTGTCGTCGAGCGCGTAGGCGGCGAAGTAGGGCGCCCCGGCGAGCATCACGCCGGCCCCGAGCGTCTGCGCGGAGCTGAGCCCGAGCAGCCACAGGAACTGCTTGCTCGTGCGGGCGGCGGCAAGTTGCTCCCGCAGCGTCCCCTCGGACTTCTGCTGGCCGGTGAAGGGGGCGCGGGCGGTGCCGAAGAACGAGCCCAGCATCGCGACGAGCAGGATCGCGCCGAAGGCGACGCCCATGGTGCGATACCCGTCGGCCGTCTCGCCGGCGATCATCGGGGCGAGGATGCCGCTCATCGCGATCCCGACCGCGATGAGGACCATGCGCCACTGCAGCAGAGAGGTCCGCTCGTGGTAGTCCGTGGTCATCTCCGCGGGCATCGCCTTGTACGGCACCTCGTAGAGGGCGTATCCGGTCGCGGCGGCCAGGAAGGTGACGCCCACGTACAGGGCGGCGGGCACGCCGGTGAGCGGCGGCCCGGCGAACATGAGGACGAACGACACCGGCAGCACGAGGGCGCCGGCGAGCAGCCAGGGCCGGCGCGGCCCCCAGCGTGAGACCGTGCGGTCCGACCATCGGCCGACCAGGGTGTTGGCGATCAGGTCCCAGGCCTTGGGCAGGAAGAGCACGACGCCCGCGAACGCGGCCGGCACCGCGAGCACGTTCGTCATGTAGAAGAGCAGCAGCAGCCCGGGGATCGTGGAGAAGTTGGCCGTGCAGAACGAGCCGACGGCGTACCCGAGGCGAACCCCGAGGGAGACCTTCGACGGGGAGGGCGTCGCCGCCGTGGAAACCATGGCGACATTCAAGCCGAGCAAGCGTCCGTTCGGAAGCGGTCTCCGGCAACGGTTCGGCGGCTGCCCGGTGTCTTGTCGATCTCTGTCTTGCCGATCTCCGCCGGACGACGCCGGCGGAGATCGGCGACGGGGCTCGGGCTCAGTCGCGCACGTCGGGGCAGACGACGTGCGCGCCAACCTCGATCAGGCGGCGTTCGGTGTGCGCGTCGGCGACCCGGGCCATGAGCACCGGGGCCTCGCTGGCCGCCAGCTGCGGCAGCCGGGCGCGCACCCGCCGGTGCAGTTCCTTGACGATGTCGTCGGCGGCGAGGGTGTGCACCTTGACGTGCAGCATGATCCCCCACAGCCCGGCGGCCGTCCGTGCCTCGGAGATCCAGACGTGGTGGACGTAGGGATACTCCGGCAGCAGTTCGGCGACCGCCACCCGCAGCGCCGGCAGGATCGGATGACGCGTCCTGCGGTAGCCGGGGTCCACGACCTGCATCGCCCCCGACAGGTGCTGGCGGGGGGCGGGAACCCACTGCGACGGAAGTGCGGAGGGCGCGGCCGGGACCGGGGCGGGCACGGGCGGCGCGGGAGCCTGCCGCGTGGCCTGCGCACGGGTCACGGTCGCCATCGCGCCCGTGGCGTACGCCGTGGGGGCGGCCGAGCCCATGGCCGACAGCGCGGGAGCGGGACCGATGCGGGTCTGCTCCAGATAGCGCCGCAGGTCGTCGATCGGCACGGCGGCGGCAGCGGGACCGGCCGCGTCGATCACGATCTCGCGCACGCCCGTGACGCGCTGGATGTCGAGGATGGTGTCGGCGTCGCACGCCGACAGCGAGTGGCTGCCACGGTGCCGGGCGTAGGTCGCCGGCCCCGTGTAGCCCAGCAGAACGCGTTCGCCGTTCTGCGTCGTGCCGAGCACCACGGAGCGGTCGGGGCGGACCGCCACCAGGATGCCCCACTCCGCGAGAGCCGCCAGGAGTTGCCGGGGGCTGCCATGCCGCGCGAGAACGTCGCCCAGGGAGGGGTTCCCGATGCTCATAGCCTGAACGATAGGGACTGGACCATGGCGAATCAGGCTAATCCCGAAGATTAGGTGCGATCAATACCGAGATGGGTGGCAGCCCGTATGGATCACGCGTAGGCGGGGTACATCGACCGGCTGGGCGCGTACATGAGCGAGTCTCATGAACCCCGGCTGTCCCGGCAGGCCCCTGCGCATCGGCGCGCTACGCTTCTCGCGGCGCCGTTCCGCGCCCGACCTCCTGAGCTCGTGCCCGCGCCGCGTGCCGTCGCGGAGGCGAAGGGGATCGATGTCCTCGGGACGAGCGGTGCCGTACCGGCGTGCCGGTGAGACCTGGTCGCGGGTCGCAGGGCGCGCGGTCGCCGATCTGCCCGCCTACCGCGCTCTGGCCGAGGAGCGGACCGGACTGCTGCTGAGCGAAGGGGCCCGGGCGGCGGGGCGGCTGAGTGAGATCGCCGTCGCCGACTCTTGGGAAGGGCCGCTGGACGAGGCCGCGCGGCTCGCGACGCTGGACGACCTGGCCGCGTTGGCGGCGCAAGCCGTACGGATCGAGGAGGAGGCCGTCGAGGCGCTGCGCGCGATTTGAGACCGGGTCGTCGTGCCGTCGCGACGCGGCCGAGACCTTGGGTGTCTCGCATGCCGGGCGCTCGTGAGAGCTTTCACAAGGCCCGGATAGACTCACGTCGTCCGCGCTGTCGCACTTCACGAAGGACTCAACCCAGTGAACAAGCCCGTCGTACTTGTCGCAGAAGAGCTCTCAGAAGCGGGTCTCGCCGTGCTCGGCGCGGATTTCGAGGTCCGGCACACCGACGGCGCCGACCGGTCGCAGCTGCTGCCCGCCCTCGCCGACGTGGACGCCCTGATCGTACGCAGCGCCACCCAGGTGGACGCGGAGGCCATCGCGGCGGCGCCCAAGCTGCGCGTCGTCGCCCGCGCCGGCGTCGGCCTCGACAACGTCGATGTCGAGGCCGCGACCAAGGCCGGCGTCATGGTCGTGAACGCCCCGACCTCCAACATCACCAGCGCCGCCGAGCACACGGTCGCGCTGATCCTCGCCAGCGCCCGCAACGTCGCCCAGGCGCACTCCGCGCTCAAGGACGGCGAGTGGAAGCGCTCGAAGTACACCGGTGTCGAGCTCGACGAGAAGGTCATCGGCATCCTCGGCCTCGGCAAGATCGGCCAGCTCGTCGCGCAGCGCCTGCAGCCGTTCGGCGTCGAGATCATCGCGTACGACCCCTACCTGCAGCCGGCTCGCGCGGCGGCGATGGGCGTGCGGCTGGCGTCGCTGGAGGAGGTGCTCCAGCAGGCCGACTTCATCACGGTGCACCTGCCGAAGTCGAAGGAGACCATCGGCCTCATCGGCGACCGCGAGCTGCACATGGTCAAGCCGACCGTCCGGCTGATCAACGTCGCCCGCGGCGGGATCATCGACGAGAACGCCCTCTACTCCGCCCTCAAGGAGGGCCGTGTCGCCGGCGCGGGCATCGACGTGTTCGCCAAGGAGCCCTGCACCGACAGCCCGCTGTTCGAGTTCGACCAGGTCGTGGTGACGCCGCACCTCGGCGCCTCCACCCACGAGGCCCAGGAGAAGGCCGGCACCCAGGTCGCCCGCAGCGTGAAGCTGGCGCTCGCCGGCGAGTTCGTGCCCGACGCGGTGAACGTCCAGGGCGGCGCGGTCGCCGAGGACGTCAAGCCGGGCCTGCCGCTCACCGAGAAGCTGGGCCGCATCTTCACCGCGCTCGCGGGCGAGGTGGCCACCCGCCTGGACGTCGAGGTACGCGGCGAGATCTCCGCCCAGGACGTCCGGGTCCTGGAGCTGGCCGCGCTCAAGGGCGTTTTCACCGACGTCGTCGAGGACGCGGTGACCTACGTCAACGCGCCGCTGCTGGCCAAGGACCGCGGGGTCGTGGTCGAGCTGGTCACCAGCGCGGAGAGCCCTGACTGGCGCAACGTCATCACGGTGCGCGGCGTGCTCGCCGACGGCCGCACGGTCTCGGTCTCCGGCACCCTGTCCGGCCCGCGGCAGATCACCAAGATCGTCGAGGTCAACGGCTTCGCGATGGAGATCGAGCCGACCGAGCACCTGGCGTTCTTCACCTACGCCGACCGCCCCGGCATCGTCGGCATCGTCGGCCGCCTGCTCGGCGAGCACAGCGTGAACATCGCCTCCATGCAGGTCTCCCGGGACGTGAAGGGCGGCAAGGCGCTCATCGCGCTGACGGTCGACACGGCGATCCCGTCCGACGTCGTCGAGCAGATCGCGGCGGAGATCGGCGCCGACAGCGGCCGTACGGTCGACCTGGAGGACTGACACTCCGGCATCCGCTCATCGGACGGCCCGGCGCACCGCGCGCCGGGCCGTTCGCGTTTTCCCGTGCCGCGTTTCCGGCACCGTGTTTCCCGCTTTTCCGTCCCGTGGGCCGCGTCTCACGAAGTGAGATACTAGGTCGTCCTACGAGATTGTGGGGTACTCTTGCGATGACGAGGCGCCCCGCACTTCTACCTGCCGCGACGGGGCCTGATCAGGGCAGGCCGGCCCGTCGCGGAGCGCCGCGCCGACGGCCTTCGGCTCGCCCGTGACGCGTGACCCGCGTTCCACCGGTGGCCGGCGTTCCGGATCCGCGACAGGCGGATCCGTTCTCAGCATTCCTCCGTCGAAGTGAGAATCGCCATGTACGACATGTATCCCTGGGGCCGTTCCGAGGACGCTGAGGACGAGGCGGCCGCGGCGCTGCAGATCGCGCTCGACCGTCGCGACAACGGGGGCGTACCGCAGCGCTGACCTGGTCGAGATCGGCGGGACCGGCCACCCTCCGGATGTGCCAATCTTGAGTGCGTGGTGAGCATCGGCGGTGGGGCCGCGAACACGACCAGCCTGCTCCGGTCGATCAACCAGCGGGTGGTGTTCACCGAGATCTTCCGCCTGGGCAAGGCCTCGCGCCCCGAGCTCGCCCAGGTGACCGGACTGTCGAAGCCGACCATCTCGATGGCGCTGGCCGACCTGGAGCGTGCCAGGCTCGTCCGCCCGGTCGGACTGCGCACCGGTGGCACCGGCCGTGCCGCACTGCTCTACGAGATCAGGCCGGAGGCGGGCTGGGTGCTCGCCGCCGACATCGGCCGCACCACCGTGCGGCTCGCCCTCGCCGACCTCGTGGGCGACGTCGTCGCCCGCAGGCAGGAGCCCTCCTCGGCGCTGTCGTACGACGGCCTGCTGGAGCAACTGGTGCGCATGGCGGCCGAGGTCGTCGCCGAGGCCGGCCTGGAGCCCGGCGACGTCACCGTCACCGTGTTCGGCACCCCCGGAATCCACGACAAGGAGAGCGGGGCGCTCCGGCTCGCGCCGAACCTGCCCGGCTGGGAACGTCCGGGCGCGGTGGACGCGCTGGCCGGCGTGACGGGCTCGCCCTACACGGTGGAGAACGACGTCGACCTCGCGGCGGTGGGGGAGGGCGCCTACGGCCTGGGCAAGGGGGTGTCCCACTTCGTCCTCGTGTCCATCGGGACGGGCGTCGGCATGGGCGTGGTCATCGACGGCGGTCTCTACCGGGGCGCCCGGGGAGCGGCCGGCGAGATCTCTTACCTGCCGGTGGGCCTGCCGGAGGGCGAGGACGGCCCGCGCTTCGACCGAAGGCGCGGTGAGTTCGAGTCGGTCGCGTCCGCCGACGGCGTCGTCGCGGCGGCGGCGCGTCTCGGCATGACGGCGGCCACGGCCAAGGAGGTCTTCGACGCCGCGCGCGGCGGCGACGCGGTCGCGCGCAGGGTGGTGGACGCCGAGGCCGATCACGTCGCCCGCGCCCTCGCCGGGGTGATCGCCGTGCTCGATCCCGAGCTGGTCGTGCTCGGCGGAGGCATCGGCGCACAGGCCGGCGACCTGCTCGCCGGTCCGGTGGCGGAGCGGCTGGAGACGCTGGTGGCCCTCACGCCGCCGCGGATCGAGGTGTCCACGCTCGGGCCGGACGCCGTGATCCTCGGGGCGCTGGCGGTCGGGCTGTCGACGGCGCGCGACCTCGTCTTCGAGCGTGCCGTCGCGGCGGGACCCGCCTGACGAGCACGTACGCCCGGGTATGGACCGAATGGTGAGATCGTGTTTCGATCTCCGAGACAACCGGTAAGGTACACGCATGGAGTCGAGCAACATCCGCCTGGCAGTGATCCCCGGTGACGGTATCGGCACGGAGGTCGTCGCCGAAGGCCTCAAGGTCCTCAACGCCGCGGGCGTCAAGTCCGAGACCACCGAGTACGACCTCGGTGCCAAGCGCTACCACGCGACCGGGCAGACGCTTCCCGACGAGGTGCTCGACGAGCTGCGCGGCTACGACGCGATCCTGCTGGGCGCCGTCGGCGACCCGAGCGTGCCGCCCGGCGTCCTGGAGCGCGACCTGCTGCTGCGCCTGCGCTTCGAGCTCGACCACTACGTGAACCTCCGCCCGGTCAAGCTGTTCCCCGGCGTGACGACCCCGCTCGGACAGGCCCGCCCCGAGGACATCGACATGATCGTCGTCCGTGAGGGCACCGAGGGCCCGTACGCCGGCGCCGGCGGCGTGATGCGCCGCGGCACGCCGCAGGAGATCGCCACGCAGGAGTCCCTGAACACGGCCTACGGCGTCGAGCGCGTCGTGCGCTATGCCTTCGAGAAGGCCCTGAGCCGGCCGCGCCGCAAGCTGACGCTGGTCCACAAGACCAACGTGCTGACGTACGCGGGCGACCTGTGGGCGCGCACCGTCGACCGGCTCAGCCTGGAGTTCCCCGAGGTCGAGACCGACTACTGCCACGTCGACGCGGCCTCCATGTTCTTCATCACGCAGCCGCAGCGGTTCGACGTGATCGTCACCGACAACCTGTTCGGCGACATCCTGACCGACATCGGCGCGGCGGTCGCCGGCGGCATCGGCCTTGCGGCCAGCGGCAACGTCAACCCGGCGCGCACGGCGCCGTCCATGTTCGAGCCCGTCCACGGCAGCGCGCCGGACATCGCGGGCCAGGGCAAGGCCGACCCGACCGCCACGATCCTGTCGGTCGCCATGCTCCTCGACCACCTCGGCCACGCCGAGGCGTCGGCCCGCGTCGAGCAGGCCGTGGCCGACGACCTGATCGAGCGCCAGAGTGCGTGGACGGCGCGCTCCACCCGCGAGATCGGCGACGACATCGCCGCCCGAGTAGCCGGCTGATCCCGGCCGCTCATCCCGACATCACGCGCATGGCGGCCCGGTATGGGCCGCCATGCGCTTTTTCATACCTGCCAAATGCCCTAGTTTTCCCTTAGCCGACTCGTCGCACAATTACTACGACGACGAAGAGAGAAGGACCTCGCCATGACCACCCACCTCCGGTTCGACGTGCAGCTCAACCCGCAGGCCCGCAGTGCGGCCGAGCGTGAGCAGGTGCTGGCGAGCCCCGGCTTCGGTCAGGTCTTCACCGACCACATGATCTCCATCGACTGGAGCGAGGGGGAGGGCTGGCACGACGCGAAGCTCCAGCCGTACGGCCCGCTCGTCCTCGACCCGGCCACGTCGGTGTTCCACTACGCCCAGGAGCTGTTCGAGGGACTCAAGGCCTACCGGCAGTCGAACGGTTCGATCGTCGCCTTCCGGCCGTATGCGAACGCCACGCGGTTCAACCAGTCGGCGCTGCGGATGGCGATGCCGGAGCTTCCCGAGGAGACGTT
Source organism: Microbispora sitophila (assembly GCF_014892245.1). Classification (NCBI taxonomy): domain Bacteria; kingdom Bacillati; phylum Actinomycetota; class Actinomycetes; order Streptosporangiales; family Streptosporangiaceae; genus Microbispora; species Microbispora sitophila. Next base: position 154,913 of record NZ_JADBGC010000001.1, read on the forward strand.
CGTCGAGTCGCTCGAACTCCTCGTGCAGACCGACCGCGACTGGGTGCCGACCACGGAGGGCCACAGCCTCTACCTTCGGCCCTTCATGATCGCAACGCAGCCCGCACTCGGGGTGAACCACCCCTCGCGCAGCTACAAGTACATGGTGATCGCCTCGCCCGCCGCGTCGTACTTCACCGGCGGCCTCAAGCCGGTCTCGGTCTGGCTGTCCACCGAGTACACCCGCGCGGCCCCCGGCGGCACGGGCTTCGCCAAGTGCGGCGGCAACTACGCGGCGGCGTTCGTGGCCCAGCGGCAGGCCGTCGAGGAGGGCTGCGACCAGGTCGTCTGGCTCGACGCCTTCGAGCACCGGTGGGTCGAGGAGATGGGCGGGATGAACCTGTTCTTCGTCTTCGGCGACCGCCTCGTCACCCCGGCGCTCACCGGGACGCTGCTGCCCGGCATCACCCGTGACTCGATCCTCAGCCTCGCCGGCGAGCTGGGTTACACGGTCGAGGAGGGCAAGATCTCCATCGAGGAGTGGCAGGCGGGCTGCGAGTCCGGCGAGCTCACCGAGGTCTTCGCCTGCGGCACCGCCGCCGTCGTCACCCCCGTCGGCTCGGTCAAGGGCGTCGACCGGAGCTGGACCGTCGGCGACGGCACCCCCGGGCCGGTCACGATGAAGATCCGCGAGGAGCTCGTGGGCATCCAGTACGGCAGCCGCCCCGACGCCCACCACTGGATTCACAAGATCTGCTGACGGTCCGGACAGGGCCTGCCCTGGGGCCGTCAGCCGGACGCGCCCGGGCAGGCCGTGTCCGTCGCGAGGACGGACAGCGACAGCAGCCCTTCGAGCAGGCCGGTGCACCCGCAGGCGCCCGCGCCATTTCTGCGGTCGGCCCTGTTGTCGATCCTGAGCAGAGGCCGCGGGGCCGGGCACGGCGCCGGCTCCGCCGCGGCGCGGGGCGCCGCCGGAGCGGCGCTCGGGGGCGCGGCGGGAGACGGCGTGGGTGTCGCGGTCACCGTGACGGTGACCGTGGGCACCGGAGTGGGCCTGGCACTCGGCGTCTTCACCGGCGGCGCCGGGGTCACGGTCACACGCGGGCCGGCGATGGTCACGTGCTGGGTGATGTTGCAGACCCGGGCGCGCCGGCACAGCGCGTTCTGCACGTTCGAGGAGCCGCCCGCGGTGTTGGTGGACGTGTGCTGGTAGCCGCGGTTGCGCGTGGCCCCGGCCACCGAGAGCTTGTCCCCGGGCCGGTCCCGTGGGTCCTGCCCCTGGGTGGTCGCGACGTTGCGTACCGCGCGGTCGGCGCGGCCGTGCCCGTTGTCCGCGGCGGCCCCGAGCGGGGCGACGCCGGTGATGAACGCGGTCGAAGCCGAAGTTCCGGCGAGAAGGAGACCGGCGATCCTGCCGGTGAGAAACGCCCCGCCGCCGCGCCGACATGTCATTCGCCGCCCCCTGTTCCGATCAGACGCCTGGTTGCATCAGACGCTGCGTGATAAAGACGAGCCCCGGGCAAAGCGATCCGCTGATGCGAATCGCTTCGCGAGCGTACTCACCGAGGGGGCGCCGATCGTGTGTCCCGCGCCTCTATGACGGGTTATTACCTGATCATTGCCGCACGTCCATTGAGACCCCGGGTTCAGTTCTTCCTGATCAGAGTGAGCCCGTCGGCGACGGTCAGGAGCACGCTCGTCACCCGGGAGTCGCGTGTGACGAGGTCGTTGAACTCCCGCATCGCGGGCACGTTGCCTCCGGCGGCGGGATCGGTGATGTCGCCGTGCTGGAGTGTGTTGTCCACGGCGATCAGGCCGCCGGACCTCAGCCGGCGCAGGATCTCCTCGTAGTAGACCGGGTAGCTCGCCTTGTCGGCGTCGATGAAGGCGAAGTCGAAGCTCTCTCCCGGCGGCATGGCCCGCAGCGTGTCCGCGGCCGGGCCGAGGCGCAGGTCGATGCGCTCGTCGAGGCCCGCCTTCTCCCAGTAGCGGCGGGCCACCGCGGTCCACTCCTCGCTCACGTCACAGGCGATCAGCCGCCCGTCGGCGAGCAGGCCCCTGGCGATGCAGATCGACGAGTAGCCGGTGAAGGTCCCGACCTCGACCGCTCGCCGGGCGCCGCTGAGCCGGACCAGCATGGTGAGCAGGGTGCCCTGCTCCGGTGCGATCTGCATGCTGATCCGGTCGCCCACCAGCCGGCGGGTCTCCTCCGCCAGGCCGGCGAGCAGGTCGTCGGGCGGGCTCGTGTGCGCCGCGGCGTACGCGGCGACGGCCGGTTCGATGAAATTGGCAGCCTTCATGGTCATCACACTAGATGTCGACCCCCTGACCTGCGTGAACACTCTCCGATATCTCGTACTATGAGATCGATGTGCCAGAGGGTGACCGGCTGTGGCAAACTGCTCAGCACCATGCACTACGGTCTGCTCATTATCGGCAGGCGCGCCGGCTGAAGGACATCGCCGGCGCGCAGACCTCTCACGTCCGTGAGGGGTCTTTTTGTTTGGGCCGATAAGCGCGCGGCGAGACGCAACCCCGCGAAGGAGACACAGAGATGGCCGACGATCGTTTCCACGTGTACGACACGACGCTCCGCGATGGCGCCCAGCAGGAGGGGCTGAACCTCACGGTCGCCGACAAGCTGGCCATCGCACGTCACCTGGACGGCCTCGGCGTCGGCTTCATCGAGGGCGGCTGGCCGGGCGCGAACCCCAAGGACACCGAGTTCTTCCGGCGGGCTCAGACCGAGCTCGACCTGAAGCACGCGCAGCTCGCCGCGTTCGGCGCGACCCGCCGGGCGGGCGTGAAGGCCGCCGACGACCCCTTGGTGGCCGCGCTGCGCGAATCCGGCGCGCCGATCGTGACGCTCGTGGCGAAGAGCCACGACCGCCACGTGGAACTGGCCCTCCGCACCACGCTGGAGGAGAACCTCGCGATGATCCGCGACACGGTCTCCCACCTGACCGCGGAGGGCCGGCGCGTCTTCCTCGACGCCGAGCACTTCTTCGACGGCTACCGCTCCAACCCCGCGTACGCGCTGGAGGTGCTGCGCACGGCCGCGGAGGCCGGGGCGTCGGTGGTCGCGCTGTGCGACACCAACGGCGGCATGCTCCCCGACGAGCTGGCCGACGTGGTGCACGAGGCGGCCGGCACCGGGGCCCGCATCGGCATCCACTGCCACGACGACACCGGCTGCGCGGTCGCCAACACGCTGGCCGCGGTGAAGGCCGGCGCCACGCACGTGCAGGGCTGCGCCAACGGGTACGGCGAGCGCTCCGGCAACGCCAACCTGTTCACGGTGGTCGCGAACCTCCAGCTCAAGCGGGGATTCGACCTCGTGCCGCCGCAGTCGCTGCGCGAGATGACCCGCATCGCCCACGCGATCACCGAGGTCACCAACGTCACGCCGAACTCCCACCAGCCGTACGTCGGGACGTCGGCCTTCGCGCACAAGGCGGGCCTGCACGCGTCGGCGATCAAGGTGGACCCGAACCTCTACCAGCACATCGACCCCGCCGAGGTCGGCAACGACATGCGCATGCTGGTCTCCGACATGGCCGGCCGCGCCTCGGTCGAGCTGAAGGGCCGCGAGCTGGGCTACGAGCTCACCGGCGAGCAGTCCAGGCTGCTGGTCGAGCGGGTCAAGGAGCTGGAGGCCAGGGGGCATACGTTCGAGGCCGCCGACGCGTCGTTCGAGTTGCTGCTGCGCGACACGGTCGACGGCGAGCACCGGCGTTACTTCACCGTCGAATCGTGGCGGGTGATCGTCGAGCGTCGCCCCGGTGGCGACGTGGTCAGCGAGGCGACCGTCAAGCTCCACGCGAAGGGCGAGCGGATCATCGCGACCGGCGAGGGGAACGGCCCGGTCAACGCGCTCGACCGGGCGGTGCGGCTGGCGCTGGAGAAGCTCTACCCCGAGCTGGCCGGGGTCGAGCTGATCGACTTCAAGGTCCGGATCCTGGAGGGCACGCACGGCACGGACGCGGTGACCCGAGTGCTGATCACCTCGAGCGACGCGACCGGCGAGTGGGCCACGGTCGGGGTGGGCGAGAACGTCATCGAGGCGTCCTGGCAGGCGCTTGAGCAGGCGGTGACGTACGGTCTGCTGCGGGCCGGGCACAGCGCCTGACCAGCCGGTGAGCCCTCCCAGGGGTGGTACGAGCGGTGCTCACGTTGCGCTCGTGGATACTGTGGTTTTAGTGACATTTAGTCTAGTTGGTGCTTAGATAGGCGAAGCTCCTGAGGCGGTCTTCGCCACGATCGGCGACCCCGGCCGCGGTTCCAGCCTCAGCGCCCCGCTCTGGCTCAACGGAGGGTGAAGGCAAGAAGTATCTGCGCACCGAACCCCGTGCTGTCGCGGCGCCTGCTGGCGGCTTCTGATCTTTCTGTCGGAGGCGGCCGGCGCCGTGGGAGCCGAGCGACCTACTGTCACCATGACCAGCCGCGTGACTGCGTGGAGTTCGAAAACTTTCGGCTCGCAGTCATTCCCCTCGCTGGTGCACCCGGAATGGGAGGGTCTTGTGATCACCTCGCCGTCTTATTATGACCAGATCGGCGGCGCACCAGTGGTGCGCGACGTCGTCGAGCGCTTCTACGAGCGTGTGCTCGGTGACGACGATCTGAAGCCGTACTTCACCGGTATCGACATGCCTAGGCTGAAGCGGCACATGGTCATGCTGCTGTGCTCGGTCCTCGGCGGCCCCGAGCCGTACGAGGGCCGTGACCTGGGCGAGGCCCACGCCGGCATGGGCGTCACGTCGGAGCATTACGACAAGGTGGGCGAGCACCTCTTCGCGGTCCTGCAGGCCGGCGGTGTCGGTGAGGACATCCTGCGTGACGTCGGCCTCGTCCTCGGCAAGGTGAAGTCGTCCATCGTCGCCGAGCCCGTGGAAACGGCCGACTGAGTGGATACGCAGGCTCTCAAGGACAGCTGGCACCTCGTTTCCCGATCGGGCGACCAGGTGCCGCTGTACTTCTACTCGGTTCTTTTCCTGATGAACCCGGACGTGCGGGACATGTTCCCCGTGTCGATGGCGCGCCAGCGTGACAAGCTCGTGGGCGCACTGGGGCGCGTCGTCAGCAACGTCGACCGGGTGGAGGAAGTCGTCCCGTTCCTCCAGCAACTCGGCCGCGACCACCGCAAGTTCGGGGTGACCGCCACCCACTACCCCGCCGTCGGCCAGGCGCTGCTCGCCACGCTCGAGCACTTCCTGGGCGACCGGTGGACCCCCGCGCTCGCGCACGACTGGACGCAGGCGTACAACCTGGTCGCCCAGGTGATGGTCGAGGCCGCGAACGACTCGTCGAAGGTCTCCCCGCCCTGGTGGGAAGCGGAGATCGTCAGTCACGAGATGCGCACCCTCGGCATCGCCGTCATCCGCGCCCGGCTGAACTACCAATACCCCTTCCGCCCCGGCCAGTCGGCGTCGATCTCCTACGCCATGCGGCCGCGCGTGTGGCGGTACTACTCGTTCGCCAACGCGCCCCGCCAGGACAACACCATCGACCTGCACGTACGCATGGTCGACGGCGGCGTGCTCAGCTCCGCGCTCGTCATGGGCGCGCGGCGGGGCGACATGCTGCGCGTGGGCGCGGCGGTGGGGGAACGGCTGACGCTGTCCCCGGACGTCCAGGGCGACCTGCTCATGATCGCGGGCGGCACCGGCCTCGCGCCGCTCAAGGCGCTCGTGGAGCAGATCGCCTACGAGGGCCCGACGCGCAGGGTGGACCTCGTCGTCGGCGCCCGGAACACCAGGGAACTGTACGACTACGAGGCGCTGGCCAAGATGGCCGCAGAGCACCCCTGGCTCAACGTCGTGCCGGTCGTCTCCCACGACCCCTTCTACCGGGGCACCCGCGGCTACGCCGTGGACGTCGCGCTGCAGGGATGGCGTGGCCAGCACGTCTACGTCTGCGGCTCGGAGGAGATGGCGCAGGCGACCGTCGGACGGCTGCTTGACGCCGGCGTGCCAACCGAGCAGATCCACTTCGACGAGTTCACGAGCGACAAAGGTCGGGAGTCATGACGGCGGAGATGCCTTGGGGAAGCCCGGCGGGCGAGCGCCAGCCCCTCACCCCGGATCGGGTACGCAAGCAGGAGTTCACCCGCACATCGCTCGGGCGCCGCGGCTACAGCGAGGACGAGGTGCGCTCGTTCCTCTACCGCGTCGCGGAGGACATGGCGGCCAGCGACAAGGAGAAGGCCGACCTGCGGGCGTACATCGACCGCATGAAGCAGTGGTACAAGGAACACGGCATGAACCCGGAACAGGCCGCCGCGTCCCAGACCCTGAACGTCGACGCCATCAACATCCTGTCCCGCGCCCAGCAGACCGCCGACGCCCAGATCGCGGAGGCGGAGGACTACGCCCGGCGCATCGTCAGCCAGGCCCGCCAGCAGTACGAGGAACTCCTTATGGAGGCGCAGCGGCAGGCGGAGGAGGCCGCCAACCAGGCGGTCGGCGCCTACCGTGCCTCGGGCAACGGGCTGCAGAGCGCCGAGGCCGAGGAGCTGGAGCGCCGCATCGCCTACCTGCGTACGTTCGCGGACGTCACACAGGTGCAGTTGCGCGCCGTCCTGGAGGGACTGGCCCACGAGGTCGACAAGCTCGGCCACGTGCCCGACCAGGCCAAGCAGCTGGCGGGCGGCTCCCTGGCGGGCGGCTCTCCGTCACCCTCGGTGTACGGGTAACCGCCCGCCGCCCTCCTGCCGGGGGAGGAGGAGACTACGACAGGTTGCCGGAGGAGCTTGCGCGCAGCGTGACAGAACCGGCCGGGGTGTGAACGATCAGAGTGCGTCCTGAGCAGGTGACCTCCGGCCGGTCGGTCCCGGGCACCACCACGGTCAGCAACGACCCCGCCACGGGCGAGACGATCACCGGGGCCGGCTCCTTGCGCATGTAGCCCGGCGAGATCCAGCCCTGGTAGGGCGAGGTCTGCCCGCGCACCACCCGCTGGCCGCCGACCGGCTTGCACGACGGCATCGCGAGCTGGACGATCGACGCCTTCCACCCGCCGTCGCCCACCACGACCTGCCCGCCCGAGTTGGACACGACCTTCAGCCCGGGATCGAGGTGCCACAGGTTCTGGAGCTTCCCGCCGCCGCTGTCGAGCACCGCCATCACGTCCTCGCGGTGGTTCACCAGCACCGACCGCTTGCGCGGCACGCCGTACGCCCTGTCGGTGAACGTGAACGTCTGCCGGTCCTTGCGCACGGACTTGGCCACCAGCGCCGTGGGAGTGTGCCCGCGGAACTTCCTGCCCACGAGGATCGGCACGTTGTGGGCCTCAGGACTGAGCGTCCACCGCCGGTAGGGCGTGTTCTCGTACGAGACGAAGCCCGCCTCGGTGAGGATCGAGCGGCCCTGGGCGTAGTAGGTCACGCCCATATGGTCCTCGTGGCCGTGGAACTTCAGCGCGGGCCCGAAGCGGATCGAGTAGTAGGCCGACTTGGGGTCGTCCCAGGCGGTGCGGCCGAAGACGTATCCGGCGTTGAAGACCTGCACGGTCGAGTCCGCGTGGTCGAAGGCGGCCGGCTGGACGTCGGCGGGACCGTCGCCGATCGGCACCATGTAGCCGTTGGGCTGGGTGGCGGCGCTGATGTGTCGCGGCAGGCTCTCCCAGCGGGTGGCCAGCGCCGCGGGGACCTTCATCTTGCAGTCCTTGATCGTGTCGACCGCCACCCTGAGCCGGTCGTGCACGTAGATGGCGTAACGCGGCGCCTGCTCGCGCAGCGCGCCCTGCCCGTCGATGTCGAGCTTCATCGACTTCACCATGCGGCTGACGGCGAGGTTCTTCCACTTCGGGTTCCCGTAGCGGCAGCCGATGCGCAGCAGGCCGATGTCCTGGTCGAGCCCGTGATTGTGGCCGAGCTCGTAGTTCTTGGGGTTCGACAGCAGCTTCGCGTGCAGGGCCAGGCTGTCCTTCAGCCAGTCGGCCTTCACGTACCTGCTCAGGCACACCAGGGCCGGGGCGCGCAGCGCGATCGGGTGCTCGGCCCAGGCGTACGGGCTGGTCGTGCGCCCGCCGTAGGGGTTGTCTGTGACCCAGTCCTTGGCGATCTCCACGGCCCGGCTGAGGTAGTCCTCCTCGCCGGTCGACTCGTAGTCGGCCACCAGCCTGCCCATCCACCGCAGCGACTGGAACACCATCTGCCAGGACCTGTTCCTGTACGGGTCCATGCGCCAGTCGACGTCCTTGCCGACCGTGACCGCAGGCAGGCCGAGGAAGGACAGCTTGCCGCTCATGACGTCACCGGAGGTGGGGGTGGCGGGCAGCCAGTCGCCCTGGCACTCCGGTGTGCGGTGCGGGGCCCGTGCCTCGGCGGGCGCGGCCACGGTGAGCGCGGTCAGCGGGAGGGCGGCCACCAGGGAGAGGGCTGAGAGGCGGCGGAACACGCCGGATTCCTTCCGAGATCGAATGGGAGCCGCTCATGCTGTCCGAATTCTGGTGATCTGGTCAAGTCACTCTGGTTACAACTGCACAACTGCTCACATACGTGAGCTTGTCATCCGAATCCAGGTGCGGCCGACCGGGCCGGGCCGGCGTTCCTTCCCTTCCTCCGGCGGCTTACCTTTTCTGGACGGCCTGCGCCCGTAGCGCTGGCCCGAATCGTGCGGGAAGTGGCCGTACGGCCGCTCGCGCCCGGCCTCCCGGCTCTGCCAGCCTGGGGCCATGCCGGCTCCGTTCTCAGAGACGTTCCCCGAGACGCCCGCCGCGTCGGCCGCGCTCGCCGTCGCGACTCGCTTCTGCTCGCCCGCGCTGCTCAACCACTCGATCAGGTCCTACCTGTGGGGCGCCGGGTACGCCCGGGCGCACGGGATCGGCTTCGACGACGAGCTGTACTACGTGTCCTCCCTGCTCCACGACATCGGGCTGACCGAGACCTTCGACAGCCACACGGTGCCGTTCGAGGAGGCGGGAGGACGCCTCGCCTGGGTCTTCTGCACGGCGGCCGGATGGTCGCCCGACAGGTGCGCGCGGGCCGAGAAGATCATCGTGGTCCACATGCGCGACGGGGTCGCCGCGTCCGAGGACCCGGAGTCGCACCTGCTGCAGGTGGCCACGTCGTGGGACGTGTCGGGACAGCGGCCCGAGGAGTTCCCCGCGGACGCCCGGGCCGCCGTGCTCGCGCGGCATCCCCGGCTCGGGTTCGGCGCGGAGTTCCTCGCCGTGTTCGAGGAGCAGGCCCGGCGCAAGCCCGGCTGTAGGGCGGCCGTTTCCGTCGTGGACGGCATCGGCGCCCGCATCGCCGCCAACCCGCTCGACGCCTGAACCGCCGACCGGCCCCGGCGGTGCGTGACCGGGGCCGGCGCGTCTTCGACGGGCCCGGCTCAGCCTTCCTGCTTGGGGCCGGTGCTCTCCACGACCTCGAACGTCCACAGCTCGGAGTCGGTCGCGGCCGGGCCGCCCTGCCCGTGCCCGTGTCCGTGGCCCTGCCCGTGTCCGTGGCCCTGCGCGGCGGCCTCGGCGGCGGCCTGCGCGTGTCCCGCCTGGAACGCCCGGCTCTCCTGCCAGCGCCGGAAGTCCTCCTCGCTGCGCCAACGGGTGTAGACGAGGTAGCGGTCGCTGCCCTCCACCGGCCGCAACAGCTCGAACCACTCGAACCCGTCGGCCGACTCCACCATCCCGGCCCGGTTGGCGAACCGCTTCTCCAGTTCGCGCCGCATCTCCTCGGGCACCGTCAGCACGTTGATCTTCACGACCGAAGGCACATCGACTCCCGTACGCTTGACTCCAGCTGATACCAGACCACCTTACGTACGCCCACCCGGCGTCCCCCACTAGGCTCGTGACGTGCGTATCGCGAGGTTCTCGATGGGCGACCAGGTCGCCTTCGGCGTGGTGGAAGAGGGCGGGCAGGTCATCGCCCGCGTCGGCGGCCACCCCTTCCACGGGGTGGAGTTCACCGGCGAGCGGTTCCCGGTGGCCGAGGTCCGCCTGATCGCCCCCATGCTGCCCAGCAAGATCATCGCTATCGGCAAGAACTACGCCGACCACGCCAGGGAGATGGGCGGAGAGCCCCCGGCGGAGCCGGTCGTGTTCCTCAAGCCCAACACGACCGTGATCGGGCCGTCGGAGGCGATCGCGTACCCGGGGAAGCTGTCGGAGCGCGTCGACTACGAGGGCGAACTGGCCGTGGTGATCGGCCGGCTGTGCCGTGACGTCCCCGCGGAGCGAGCGGGCGAGGTCGTCTTCGGATACACCTGCGCCAACGACGTGACCGCGCGCGACCTGCAGGCCAGGGACGGCCAGTGGACCCGGGCCAAGGGCTTCGACACGTTCTGCCCGCTCGGTCCCTGGATCGAGACCGAACTCGACCCGGCCGACCTGGCGATCACCACCACGCTCAACGGCGAGGTCAGGCAGAGCGCCCGCACCTCCCTCCTGCTGCACGACATCCCCGCGCTCATCGCGTACGTGAGCGCGGTCATGACCCTGCTGCCCGGCGACGTCATCCTGACCGGCACGCCCGCCGGGGTGGGCCCGATGTCCGTGGGCGACGAGGTCGGCGTCTCCATCGAAGGAATCGGAACTCTCACTAACCGGGTGATCTCACGTGACTAGGGTGCGCTTCGCCCCTTCGCCCACCGGCATGTTCCACGTCGGCGGCGCCCGCTCGGCGCTGTTCAACTGGGCGATCGCCGAGCAGTCCGGCGGCACGTTCGTGCTGCGCATCGAGGACACGGACGCGGCACGCAACCGGCCCGAATGGACCGAGGGCATCATCTCGGCCCTCGCCTGGATCGGCATCAACGGCGACTCGCCGCACTTCGAGGGGCCCTACTTCCAGTCCGCCTACGAGCAGCAGCACCGCGAGGCCGCGGCGAAGCTGCTCAAGGACGGCAAGGCCTACCACTGCACCTGCACGCGCGACGACGTCAAGGCCAGGACCGGCTCGGAGCACCAGGGCTACGACGGCCACTGCCGCGACCGCGGCCTGACCGAGGGCGCGGTGCGGTTCCGTACGCCCGACGAGGGCGTGACGGTCGTGGACGACAAGGTCCGCGGGCGGGTGGAGTTCCCCAACTCGGCGATGGAGGACTTCGTCATCGTCCGGGGGGACGGCTCGCCGCTGTTCATCCTCGCCAACGTCGTGGACGACATGGAGATGCGGATCGACCATGTCGTACGGGCCGAGGAGCACCTGTCGAACACGCCGAAGCAGCAGCTTCTGTGGAAGGCGCTCGGCGCGGAGCCGCCGGTCTGGGCGCACGTGCCGGTGATCGTCAACGAGAAGCGGCAGAAGTTGTCCAAGCGCCGCGACAAGGTGGCCCTGGAGTCCTACCGCGACGAGGGCTACCTCGCCGAGGCGATGGTCAACTACCTCATGCTGCTCGGCTGGGGGCCCGGCGACGACCGCGAGATCATGCCGTGGTCGGAGATGATGCCGCTGTTCCGGCTGGAGGACGTGAACCAGGCCCCGGCGTTCTTCGACGAGAAGAAGCTGCGGGCCTTCAACGGCGAGTACATCCGGGCGCTGCCCCGCGAGGTGTTCATCGCCCGCTGCGAGCCGTGGCTCGACCCGTCCTGGGACCGCTCGGTGTTCGACCGCGTGGCCGACCTGGTGCAGACCCGCGTCGCCGTGCTGTCCGAGGTCACCGCCAACGTCGACTTCCTGTTCCTCGACGAGCCCGTCTTCGACCAGGCGTCGTGGGACAAGGCGATGAAGGCGGGGGCGGCCGAGATCCTGGCCGGGTACGCCGATCGGCTGGAGACGGTCAGCTGGGACCCCGACTCGCTCAAGACCGCCCTGGAGGAGGTCGGCCTCGCCCACGGGCTCAAGCTCGGCAAGGCGCAGGCCCCCGTCCGGGTGGCGATCACCGGCCGGACCGTGGGCCTGCCGCTGTTCGAGTCGATCGAGGTGCTCGGCCGTGAGCGCTCGCTCGGCCGGGTGCGCGCGGCCCTTGCCAGGCTGGCCTGAGCAGGGCGAGCGACAGCGCGGCGCCGGCGGCCATGGCCAGCCAGACCCCCGTGGTTCCCATCCGGGAGCCGAGCAGGAAGGCCAGTGGCAACTGGACGGCGAAGCCCGCCAGCGTGGCCGCGAGCAGGCCGGCGCCCCGCCCGCCGGCCTGCAGGACGCCGCCGACGGCGATCAGGCCGCCGAAGGGCACGAGATAGAGCGGCATGCAGCGCAGGAACCACACGGCCTCCGCGGCAACCGCCGGGTCGGCGGTGAACGGGCCCACGGCCGCCGGGGCGAGCGCGTTGAGCACGAGCGAGGCGGCCAGTCCCGCGGCCAGGCCGTACCGCAGCACGGCGACGGCGTCATCACGCCGTGAAGACGGGCCGTCCGCCTCGCCTGCGCGCGAGGTGCGGATCATCGCCGCCTGGCGGAGGGCGTAGAAGGACATCACCCCGGCCATCATGATCTTCAGGCCGATGCCGTACCCCGCGAGCGCGGCCACGCCGTGCCGGCCGACGACGCCGGCCAGCGCCATGCCCACCAGGGCACGCGCGAGGAAGTCGCCGGACATGGGCAGCCCGGTGCGCAGGATCGCCGCCGCGTCCGCGCGGTTCGCCGAGACCTTCGCCGTCCCCCTCTCCGTGGGCAGCCGCCGGGCCAGCAGGAGGACGGAGACGGCCAGCGCGGCCAGGCGGGCCGCCACGGTGGCCAGCGCGGCTCCCCGGACGCCCAGGCCGAGCCCGTAGATCAGCAGCGGGTCCAGGCCGATCACCAGGGCGTTGCAGAGCAGGGCGGCCCGCATCGGCGTCCGGGTGTCGCCGAGGCCCTTGAAGATCCCGTCGACGAGGTTCTGGGCGAAGAAGACGGGGATCCCGGCGAACGCCACCGCGTAGTAGCCCGCGGCCAGCCCCACCGTGACGGGATCGTCGGTGAACAGGCGGGCGACCGGCTCGCGCAGCAGTAGGCCGGGCACCGCCACGGCCAGGGCGAAGGCGCCCAGCAGCAGCCAGGCCGTACGGATGACCGGGGCCAGCGGGGCGCGGCCGTCCCGCCGTCCGATCAGGACGGTCGTGCCCGTCCCGACACAGAGGATCACGCCGAGGGCCAGGTTCTCGGTCGTGGTGGCGACCGTGACCGCGGCGACGGCCTCGCTGCCCAGTCCGGAGACCCACAGCGTGTCGATCAGGCCGACGGCCACGACGGCCGTCAGGAGTTCGACGTAGACGGGCAGGGCGAGCCTGATCAGTCTCATGTGCTTACCTCGAATCGAGCTATATCGATTAGAGGTATAACGATACGATGCCACCGTGGCAAGCGGTGACCTGGCGTTGACGATCCTCGGTTTCCTGGACGAGGAGCCGATGCACGGATACGAGCTCAAGCAGCGCATCGCCGGGCTGAGCGGGCACGTCCGGCCGGTCAGCGACGGCGCGCTCTACCCGGCCATCGCCCGGATGGAGGCGGCCGGCCTCCTGGAGCGGCACGAGGAGGAGGGCTCCGGCGCCGCCCGGCGCCAGGTGCTCTCGATCACCGCCCGGGGCCGGGAGGAACTGTTCAGGCGGCTGCGTGAGCCGTCGGATGTCGAGATCAGCGACCAGGCGAGGTTCTTCACGCTGCTGGCGTTCCTGTCCCGGCTCCCCGACGCCGAGGACCAGGTGCGGGTGCTGCGCCGGCGTCTGGCCTTCCTGGAGACGCCGGCGAGCTTCTTCTACCGCGGCGGAAGGCCCCTCAGGGCCGAGGAGATGCCCGATCCCTTCCGCCGCGGCATGGTGCTCGTCGCCCGGGCCGTAAGCGCCGCGGAGAAGGACTGGCTCAGGCAGGCCATCTCCGCGCTCACCCGGTCGTGACCGTTACAGCAGTCCGCGGCGGTCCAGCAGGGGAGTGATCTCCGGGTCGCGGCCGCGGAAGTCGCGGAACGCCGCCATGGAGTCCACGCTGCCGCCCCGGGACAGCAGGGCCCGGCGGAAGGTGTCGCCGTTCTCCCGGCGCAGCCCGCCGTTCTCGTTGAACCACTCGACGGTGTCGGCGTCGAGGACCTCGCTCCAGATGTAGGAGTAGTAACCGGCGCTGTAGCCGCTCGCCCAGATGTGGGCGAAGTACGTGCTGCGGTATCGCGGCGGGACGGCCGGCAGGTCCACCCCGGCCTCCCGCAGCGCCCGCCTCTCGAACTCCTCCACGTCCTCCTCGCCGTCGTACGCCGTGTGCCACGCCCAGTCGAGCAGGGTGGCGGCCAGGTACTCCAGCGTGGCGAAGCCCTGATTGAACTTCTGCGTCTCCAGCATCCGGTCGACGAGGTCCTGCGGCATCGGCTCGCCCGTCTCGTGGTGCCTGGCGTACTCGGCCAGGATCTCCGGATGGGTCGCCCACATCTCGTTCACCTGGGAGGGGTACTCGACGAAGTCGCGCGGCACGGCCGTGCCGGAGAACCGGGGGTAGCGCACGTCGGAGAACAACCCGTGCAGCGCGTGCCCGAACTCGTGGAACATGGTGTTGACCTCGTCGAACGTCATCAGGGTCGGCTCGCCCTTGACGATGTTGAGGTTGTTGACCACCACCGGCCTGGTGCCCTCCAGGCCCGACTGCTTCACCAGGCTGTTCATCCACGCCCCGCCCCGCTTGGAGGCCCTGGCGTGGAAGTCGCCGAGGAACAGGCCCAGCGGGGAGCCGTCCTCGTCGCGCACCTCGAAGACCCGCGCCTCCGGGTGGTAGCCGTACAGGTCGGACCGCTCGTGGAAGGTGACGCCGTACAGGCGCGACGCCGCGTTGAAGACGCCCTTCTCCAGCACGGTGTTCAGCTCGAAGTACGGCCGCATGCGCCGGCTGTCGATGTCGTAGCGGGCCTTGCGCACCTTCTCCGAGTAGAACGCCCAGTCCCACGGCTGGATCGGGTGGCCGGCGATCTCCTCCAGGTCCGCCTGCTCCTTGCGCGCGTTGGCCACGGCGGGCGGCACGAGCCGGTCGAGCATCTCGGTGACCGCCCGGGTCGTGCCCGCCGTCTGGTCGGCCAGGACGTACTCCGCGTGGTTCTCGTAGCCCAGCAGCCGTGCGCGCTCCCGGCGCAGGATCGCGATCTCCTTGATCAGTTCGGCGTTCGCCGCGCCCCGCCCGACCGAGGCCCGGTGGATCCGCTCACGCAGGGAGCGGTTGGTCAGCTCGGCCAGGGTGGGCTGGCCGGTGGGCAGGACCAGCGTGATCAGATACTTGCCCTCCAGCCCGCGCTCCCTGGCCTGATCGGCGAACCCCTGGATCGCGTCCTGCGACAGCCCGTCGAGTTCGGCCGCGTCCTCGACCACCACCGCCCGCTCGTTGGTGTCGGCGAGCAGGTTCTGCTGGAACGCCGTCCCCAGGGCCGACAGCCGCTCGTTGATCTCCCTGAGCCTGGCCTGGTCCTGCGGGCCCAGCGTGGCGCCCGCGCGGGTGAAGTCGGTGAGGTAGCGCTTCAGCAGCCACCGCTGCTCCTCGTCGGCCGCCTCGACCGCCTGGATGCGCGCGAAGAGCGTGGCGTTGAGGTGGATCGCGTCGGCGTGCTTGGCGAGCTTCGGCGTCACGTCCTTCTGGATCTCCTGGACGCCGGGCGTCGTGTCGGAGGACGTCTGGTTGAAGAACACCGCGGAGACGCGTTCGAGCAGAGCGCCGGACTTCTCCAGTGCCTCGATCGTGTTCTCGAAGGTCGGAGGCTCCGGGTTCTCGGCGATCGCCTCGACCTCCGCGAGGTGTTCGGCCATGCCCTGCTCGAACGCCGGCGCGTAGTGCTCCTCCCTGATCTCCTGGAAGGGAGGCAGCCCGTAGGGCAGGGTGCTCGGGCTGAGGAAGGGGTTCGCGGCCGAGGTCATGGCTGGCGGCTCCTCACGTGGTGCTGGCGTTTGTCCCAGCCTCGCACAGGAGGACAGGGCCTTGCGCGCAGGAGGACCGACACCCTCCGCACGGGAGGATCGGACCCTCCGTACGGGCGATCGGATCACGAGATCGCGAGGCGCGCCGCAATCGTTTTGGTAGTGGGTCGCAAGCTGGGCTATCCTTTCGGAGTCGCAAGCGGGAGCCGCGAGGCCCCCGCAAGCAGATGGGGTATGGGGTAATTGGCAGCCCGACGGATTCTGGCTCCGTTAGTCTAGGTTCGAGTCCTGGTACCCCAGCTGGATCCCCCCAAGGGATTCTGCTGGAAACAGCGCAGTGCAAGGTCCCGTCGTCTAGTGGCCTAGGACGCCGCCCTCTCAAGGCGGTAACGGCGGTTCGAATCCGCTCGGGACTACTTCACTGCACTCGGCTCCGTCGTCTAGTGGCCTAGGACGCCGCCCTCTCAAGGCGGTAGCGCCGGTTCGAATCCGGTCGGGGCTACATCATCGAGAACCCTCGGCACTTCCCCGTGCCGGGGGTTCTCGCCGTTACGGGACGCCGCACCCTGCCCATGGCCCGCCGCGCGGGCGCGAATCCGCACCCCGCCCATGCCCGCGTTCAACATGGCGCAGCGGGCTGAGCGAGCCGACGCCGCTCGAACACCGCCGCCTACGCTGGGAACTGACCGGACGGGGGTGATGGACGCGGTGACACAGGCACGGGAGGTCATGGACCAGATGGGCCGTCTCTTTCGACGCCCACGACGTGGACGGGGCGATGCGGCTGTTCGACCCGAGATGCGCGCTCGTCGGCCCCGAGGGCACGGCGGACGGGCGTGAGGAGATCGGGTCCTACCTGACGCGGTTCTTCGGCGCCTTCCCGGACTACCGCAGATCAACCTGGCGCACCATCGACGTCGGCGACTGCGCGGTGGACGAGGTCACGCTCACCGGCACGCACAAGGGCCCGCTGCTGCTGCCGGACGGCGAGGAGGCCCAGGCGACCGGGCGGCGCATTGTCGTGCGCTCCTGCGAGATCATCACCGTCCAGGACGGGCTCGTGGTCAGCTACCAGGTCTACTTCGACCAGTTGGAGCTGCTCGCGCAGCTCGGGCTCTACCCGCCCGGTCCTGTGGACCGGCGTTTCCCGGTGTGACGCCTACGGCAACTCCCGGCGCCGCGTCGCGTCGCGGTCGAGCACGTGCCGCAGATAGGCGTCAGGCGTCTCCAAGAACCGCCGCCAGTGGTCCACCAGGTGGAGTTCCTTCCACGCGACACAGTGGATCCCGTCGTCGTCCAGTTCGAGGATCTGCGCGCCCGGGAGACTGGCCAAGATCGGCGAGTGCGTGGCACAAATGATCTGCCCGCCCTCGCGGGCCACGCGGTCCATCAAAGCGACGAGGCGCAGACACGAGGTGAACGAGAGCGCAGCCTCCGGCTCATCCAGCAGATACAGGCCGGGCCCGGCGACCATGCGGTCCAGCACGGTGAAGAACCCCTCGCCGTGCGACTGCTCGGTCAGGTCCTCCTCCCAGAACCCGTGTAGGCCGGACACGTTCTGCCCGAGGTTGAACAAGGTCTCAGCACGGAAGAAGAACGCCCGCCGCTTCGTGCGGGGGCCACGTATGAGGCGCAGCCCCGCGGTGGTGAACTCGGCACGTAGGGCCTGGCCGAGCGGCGTCGCCTCCCCGGTTGAGGCGTACCGGCTGCCGGCCTTGCCCCCTTCGGCGTTGATACCGCAGACGTCGGCGACGGCCTCGACGAGCGTGGACTTCCCCGAGCCGTTCTCGCCGACGAGGAACGTCACGGGGGCGGTGATGTCGAGCCCGTTCGCGAGGTGGTGGAGGGCGGGGATGGTGAACGGCCACCGGTTCGGGTGAGGTGGCGGCACAGTCAGGCGGGTGATCAACATGATCAGCTCTGCGAGGCCCGAACACGCGTTCGCGGGGCGGGTCGATCAAGAGCACGGCCGAAGAGGCGCTCCAGGTCCGGCAGGTAGGCGCGGGAGTCGAGCCGGAATCGGCCCCCACCCGCTGTAACGATGGCGCGGTCAAACCAGCCAAAAGCAGCGGCGCCGACGCCGAGCGACTCCGCGCCCTTGTCCAGGATGCGGCGCAAGAACACGCGCTGACCCGAGCGCGGTTGTCCGCGGCTGGTCATGACGGTGTGTGGCCTCCTGCAGAAGTGGGCCGGCACTTGTTCGGCCGGCAGTTCCTATCAGGGTTGCACAGCCGCCGGCCGGGCCCGGGCCGACGCGCTCACCGCCCACCCCAACCCGCGTGACCGGCAGGCCGCCCCCGCGCCGTCCGCATGCCCTGCCTTCTCATACGCGGGCGGTGCGGACGCGGTCAGTCGGCGTAGATGCGGCCGAGCGAGTGCCAGCTCCCCGAGGCTGCTTGTGAACTCTCTAGAAATGCTGGGCGTTGGCGTCGTCGCAGGAGACGGTGAGCACGCCCTCTATCTCGGCCAGCCTGCTCGTGAGGTCTCCGATCGAGCCCGGGCCGTGGATCAGCAGGGTGACCGTTACCGCGCCGGTGTCCTGGCCCCGGCCGGGCTGCTCCAGCGACAGTTCGTCGACCACGAAACGGCGGCCCGTGCACTCGGCCAGCGCCTGCCGCAGCACGCCCCGGCCGTCCAGGTACGACAGGCGCAGCCGCGACTGGGCGTGCCTGGAGCGGGGGAGCCGGGCGGCCAGCGGGGTGAGCCCAAGCATCACGACGAAGTTCCCCACCGTGGCCAGGACGGCCAGCAGCCACAGGCCTGCCCCCGCGGCCATGCCGACTCCGGCGGTGAGCCACACGGCGGCGGCGGTGGTCAGCCCCTTGACCGCGTCGCGACGCACGAAGATCAGCCCGCCGCCGATGAACCCGATGCCGGACACGATCTGTGCCGCCACCCGCGACGGATCGAGCACCACGGAGTCGCCGAGGACGTCGGAGAAGCCGTACTTGGACACGAGCATGAACAGCGCGGCGCCGAACCCCACCAGCGTATGGGTGCGCAGCCCGGCGCTCTTCTGCCGGATCTCCCGTTCCAGCCCGATGGCCGCCGACAGCACGAGCGCGATGGCGAGGTCCACGGCCGGCTGCCACCACGCCACAGGGCTCACCATGAGTGAGATCGGCGTCACGCGACCAGACTAAGTCCGCACGCCCGAGTCGGTCATCCTGTCGTGACCGCGGTGGCGGCGAGGCCGGGGCGGACGTCGCCGTCCCGGCCTCATTGAGCCGCTAGCGTCCCGACCGCGCCTTGAACAGCGCCCGCTTGGCGGCCTTGACCACCTGCTTGTCCGGGTGGGTCTCGCCGATGAGGTCCAGCAGCTCCTCGATGTGCGGGTGGTGGACCTTCCAGATCACGTCGAGCAGCCCGATCAGCGTCTGCGCCGGGCCGATGTCATGCAGGCTGGACACGAACTCCGGCCGGCCGAGCCCGGCGGAGATCGTCCACATGTCGAGGATCAGCCAGTGGGTGTCCGCCTGGGTCGGCTCCGGAGCGTCCTCGACGTCCATCTGGGTCAAGTGCGTCGCGGCGTACGGCCGCAGCGAGGGCTCCTTCAGCGCCTCCTGCCAGGCGGGTATCGCGGCCTCGCCCAGCGAGCCCACCAGGCTGGCGGCCTGGACCCGCACGAGGGCGTCCGACTCCTCCTCGGCGGCGGCTTCGAGCAGCTCGGAGGCGGCCCGCGCCGGGTCGCGCAGGGCGAGCCAGGCGGCGAACTCCTCGTCGGCCTCCTCCTCGGACATGTCGGCGCTGAACGACAGCAGGTCGAGCGCGGTCATGGCGTCGATCGCGGGCCGGGCGTCGATCTCGATGTCCTCGTCGTCCAGCAGGTGGACGAGGCCCTCGGTGCCGAGCGGCGTCAAGGTCACCGCGTCGCCCTCGACGGTGACCATGCCGTAACCGGTCAGCCAGGCGAGCACGGAGGCGAGCGGGTCGCCGGCCGCGGCCCAGGCGTCGGCGCCCAGGTCGTCGTACTCCGCCGCGGCCTCGGCCAGCTCCTCGCGCAGCGAGGACACCGGCCGCGTGCCGCCGGCCAGCAGCACCCGGATCAGCAGCGCGCGGGTCAGGCCGGACAGGGCCAGCGTGAGGTCGTCGTCGTCCAGTTCCGGGTCGCCGTAGTCGAGCGAGTGCAGGCCGAGCATCCAGGCGTCCAGGACGTCGTCGTCGTCCTCGAAGGGCCAGGCGGCGGTGTCGGAGTCCACGCTGACCGTGTCGTCGCCGTCGGGGGCGAGGAACTCCAGGTCGATCGCGAGGTTCCAGAGGTTCCAGATGTTGCGCGCGTCGGGCAGGCCGAGCGTGCGTACGGCCTCGTCCACTTCGGACTCGGTGAGCAGCGTCTCCTCGCCCACCTTGCGCCCGGTGCCGACCCACAGCGCCAGGTCGCGGGCCTGCGCGATGAGCGTCACCCGGCGGGCCGCCTCGGCCAGCTCGGTGTCGGGACGCAGCCGGATCGTGGGCAGGGCGCCGATCTCGTCGGCGAACGGCTCGAAGTCGCCGAGGCCCTCGTCGGCCTCGTCCTCGTCGAGCTCGTCCTCCTCCTCGTCCCAGTCGCGCTCGGCGATGGTGTCCTCCATCGCGTCCACGAAGTCGTCCTCGACCTCGTCCAGCTCCGCGAGCAGGGTCTCCAGGGAGGCCGAGCCCGGCGAGAGCCGCCCGGTGGACGACAGGAACGTCAGGTAGGCCCGGACGGCGGGGATCATGCCGTCTGCGGCGGCGTCGGGGTCCTCGACAACCTGGGGCATGCGCTCCAGCAGGACCGTGCGCAGGTCGCCGCGCTTCCACAGCCCGACGTCGTCGCGGGCGATCAGGCGGTGCCACAGGGCGACGGGGCCCACGAGATCGGGGTCGCTGCCGGGTGCGTTGTCCGGCGCCCAGAGGATGAATTCTTGGAGCAGGGGACGCAGTTCAGCGGCGGCTGCCTCGATGCGGTCTGTCACCCCGCCAGCCTAGGGCTATCGGGACACCGCTCTCCAATCAGTTCGCGCGGCGCATGGCTTCGGTTATCCGTTCGGCGGCGGCGACGACGGGGGCGGCGTGCATCCGGCCGGGCGTACGGGTCAGCCGCTCTATGGGGCCGGACACGGAGACCGCGGCGATCACCTTGCCGCCGGCGCCGCGGATGGGCGCGGAGACGCTCGCCACGCCCTGCTCGCGCTCGCCGACGCTGTGCGCCCAGCCCCTCCTGCGTACGCTCGCGAGCGTGGCGGCGGTGAACTTGGCGCCGCGCAGGCCGCGGTGCAGCCGGTCGGGCTCCTCCCAGGCGAGCAGGATCTGCGCGGCGGACCCCGCGGTCATGGGCAGCGCGGAGCCGACCGGCACGGTGTCGCGCAGCCCGCTGGCGCGCTCCGCGGCGGCCACGCAGACCCGCTCGTCGCCCTGGCGCCGGTAGAGTTGAGCGCTCTCCCCGGTGAGGTCGCGAAGCTGGGTGAGCACCGGCCCGGCGACGGCCAGCAGCCGGTCCTCGCCCGCGGCGGTGGACAGTTCCGACAGGCGGGGCCCGAGGATGAACCGGCCCTGCGTGTCGCGGGAGACGATGCGGTGGTGCTCCAGCGCGACGGCCAGCCGGTGGGCCGTCGGCCTGGCCAGACCGGTCGCCTGGACGAGCTGTGCCAGGGAAGCGGGGCCCGCCTCCAGGGCGTTGAGTACGAGAACCGCCTTGTCGAGTACTCCGACCCCGCTAGAGTTGTCCATACCCCGATACTGCCGTCTCGCCATACGAGATGCAAACGCAATGTTGGGAATCAGCAGATACAGTGTCCATATCCCGATATTTCCGTCTCATCATGAGAGACACGACCGCGGGGGTCTGAACGCGAGGAGGCGTCACAACCATGGGTCGCACACTGGCTGAGAAAGTCTGGGAGCAGCACGTCGTACGCCGTGCCGACGGCGAACCCGACCTGCTCTACATCGACCTGCACCTCATCCACGAGGTGACCAGCCCGCAGGCGTTCGACGGCCTGCGCATGGCCGGCCGCACCGTGCGCCGCCCCGACCTCACGATCGCCACCGAGGACCACAACGTCCCGACCGTGCTCGGGCCGATCTCCGACCCGGTGTCCCGCACGCAGGTCGAGACGCTGCGCAAGAACGCCGCGGAGTTCGGCATCCGCCTGCACCCCATGGGCGACGCCGGCCAGGGCGTGGTGCACATCATCGGCCCGCAGTTCGGCCTCACCCAGCCCGGCATGACGATCGTCTGCGGCGACTCGCACACCTCGACCCACGGGGCGTTCGGCGCGATCGCGTTCGGCATCGGGACCTCCGAGGTCGAGCACGTGCTGGCCACCCAGACGCTGCCCGCCTACCGGCCCAAGACGATGGCCATCGAGGTCAGGGGCGAGCTGCCGGTCGGCGTGACCGCCAAGGACCTGATCCTCGCGATCATCGCGAAGATCGGCACCGGCGGCGGCCAGGGCTACATCGTCGAGTATCGGGGCGAGGCCGTGCGCAAGCTCTCCATGGAGGGCCGCATGACCGTCTGCAACATGTCGATCGAGGCCGGCGCGCGGGCGGGCATGATCGCCCCCGACGAGACCACGTTCGAGTACCTGCGCGGCCGTCCCCACGCGCCCACCGGGGAGGACTGGGACCGGGCCGTCGAGTACTGGAAGACGCTGCGCACCGACGACGACGCCGAGTTCGACAAGGTCGTGGAGATCGACGCCTCGGCTCTCACGCCGTTCGTCACATGGGGCACCAACCCCGGCCAGGGCGCGCCGCTCGGCTCCGCCGTGCCGTCGCCCGAGCAGTTCGCCGACCCGGTCGAGCGGGCCGCCGCCGAGCGGGCGCTGGAATACATGGGCCTGGCCGCGGGCACGCCGCTGCGCGAGGTCCAGGTGGACACCGTCTTCGTCGGCTCCTGCACCAACGGCCGCATCGAGGACCTGCGCGCCGCCGCCGAGATCCTGCGCGGCCGCAAGGTCGTCACCCGTACGCTGATCGTCCCGGGCTCCATGGGGGTCAAGAAGGCGGCCGAGGAGGAGGGCCTGCACGAGGTCTTCAAGGCGGCCGGGGCCGAGTGGCGCGAGGCCGGCTGCTCGATGTGCCTGGGCATGAACCCCGACACCTTGAAGCCGGGCGAGCGCAGCGCCTCGACCTCCAACCGCAACTTCGAGGGCCGCCAGGGCAAGGGCGGGCGCACCCACCTCGTCTCGCCGCAGGTGGCGGCCGCGACCGCGGTGACCGGCCGGCTGACCGCCCCCGCCGACCTCTAGTCCGCCCGCCTCAGTCCCAGGAAGAGATCATCATGGATGCCTTCACCACTCACACCGGCCGGGCCGTGCCGCTGCGCCGCAGCAATGTGGACACCGACCAGATCATCCCGGCGGTCTGGCTGAAGCAGGTCAGCCGTACGGGCTTCGAGAAGGGCCTGTTCGCGGCCTGGCGCGAGGACCCGTCCTTCGTGCTGAACGACCCGGCGTACGAGGGCGCGTCGATCCTGGTGTCCGGGCCCGACTTCGGCACCGGCTCCTCGCGTGAGCACGCCGTCTGGGCCCTGCAGCAGTACGGCTTCCGCGTCGTGATCGCCTCGCGGTTCGGCGACATCTTCCGCAACAACTCCACGAAGATGGGCCTGCTGCCGGTCGTCCTGCCCGAGGACGTGGTCGAGCGCCTGCAGGACGCGGCCGAGGCCGACCCGAAGACGGAGATCACCGTCGACCTGGCGGAACGCCAGGTGCGCTCGGGCGACCTCGTGGCCTCGTTCGAGATCGACGACTACACCCGCTGGCGGCTGATGGAGGGCCTCGACGACATCGGGCTGACCCTGCGTCACGCGGACGCCATCGAGGAGTACGAGAATGGACGGCAGCCATGGCTGCCGACGACCGTCTGAACGATCCTCAGACCGGAGATGAGCTGCTGGCGCGGCGACTGCGTGATGCGCATCGCCGCGTCAGAGCGTTAGCCTTACCACAGGAGGAGCAGGCCCGCCTGGCGCGACGGCTGCTTGCTATCTGTGACGTGGCAAAGCGGGACATAGCCCATGCGGCCGCCCGGCTGGACGCCTTCATCGCCTATCTGGACGGCACATTCGACACGCCGAGCAGGCGAAACATGCCCCCCGGTGATTGAAGTCCCGCGACCTCGTCCCCTAATTTCAAGCGCGTAAGGGGGAGGAAACCGAAATGAACAAGAAAGAACTCGTCGACGCGATCACTGATCGTGTCGGTGACAAGAAGACGGCGACCGAAGCCGTCAACGCCGTCCTCGACGCCATCCAGAGCGCTGTCGCGAGCGGGGACAAGGTCTCGATCACCGGCTTCGGCGCCTTCGAGATGGTGCACAAGCCGGCCCGTACGGCCCGCAACCCTTCCACCGGCGACCCGATCAAGGTGGAGGAGAGCTGGGCGCCCAGGTTCCGCCCCGGGGCGGACTTCAAGGAGCAGGTCAACGCGGGTGGCAAGGCTGCCAAGAAGAAGTAGCCGGCCCCACCCCGCACCAGTGGACGGCGCTCGGAGCCCCCGGGCGCCGTTCGTCGTTCCATGCCCGGTGCCGCAGCCGCACGAGGGCGCGGTCTCTCCCTCCCTGACCTGCGTAAACGTGTGTAATCTCAGGTAAGCGAGTCGTAGGGCGCGTATGCGGGGGACCTCTCGATCGCGTGCGTATGGTCAGACCGGGGGAAGACGCAGTGCAAGTCGGTCAAAAACCTGAGACACAAGCAGGGCGAAAACGCGAGTCCAGCCGGGTGCCGCTGGACGTGTTCGACCGGGCGCCGGTCGCGGTCCTGGTGACCTGCGGGGACGAGCATCGACTGCTCTACACGAACGACGCCTTCCGTGCGATGTTCGGGGACCGGCCGATCGGGGCGCCGGTGCGGGAGGGTCTCCGCGACGTCCTCGGGCAGGACGTTCTCGCCGTGTTCGACGAGGTCCGGGAGACGGGGGAGACGGCGCGCCTCGACGAGGTCCGCGTGACCGTGGACCGGAGTGGCGGCCCACGCGAGCGGCTCTTCCGGATGAGCCTTTCCAAGATTCCCCTGCAGGGCGGCGAGAGCGGACTCCTGGCGGCGGTCCAGGAGGTCACGGAGCAGGTTTCCGCCGCACGGCGGCTCCACCTGATGGAGAAGGAGTGGCTCCGCCTCCAGCGCCGCTACCAGAGCATGGTGTGGGCGGACGCGCACATGGTGTGGGTGACCGGCCCGCACGGCGAGTCCAGGGAGGTGAGCCAGGGCTGGCAGCGGCTGACGGGACAGACGACGGAGGAGAGTCTCGGCCACGGCTGGCTGGACGCCCTGCATCCGGAGGACCGCGTGCCCGCCAGGGACTCGTGGGACAAGGCCACGGGAGACGGGCTCTCGCTCTACGAGCAGATCTACCGTGTCCGCACCCGCGACGGCACATACCGGCACATCCGGTTCCGGGCCGTGCCCGTGTACGAGAACGGCGCGGTGACGGAGTGGGTGGGAGCCTCCACCGACGTCGAGCAGGAGTGGCAGGAGGACCGCCGCCGCCGGCTGCTGGACCGTGCCGCCGCCGCGGCGACCGACATCACCAACCTGGAGGAGATGTGCCAGGCGTTCGCCGGTGTGATCGTGCCGGAGCTCGCCGACTCGTGCCACGTCTACCTGCTGCCCGAGTCGAGCGGCGGCCTCCCGCACGCGCCCATCGTCACCGAGCGCATCGCCTCCGCCGTACGTGAAGGACTGCCGAGACTGCCGACCCGGCGCAAGGAGTATCACACCGTCGACGGCGCGCTGGTGCGCGCGGTACGGCGGCGCCGCCCTGTCAAGCTCTCCTACCCTCCGGGCCGTCCTTCGTTCTCCTGCCCTGAGGCCGTGAGGACCTGGATGGCCGAGATCGGGTCGCACAGCCTGGCCCTCCTGCCGATCGTCGTCGAGGGCGAGGTGGCGGCCGTGGTCACTACCGGTGTCTGCGGGGATCGCCCTCCGATCCCGTGTGGCGACGTCCAGTTGATGCGGGAGATGCTCGACCACGCGCACGACGCGGTCAGCAAGGCTCTGCGGTTCCGCCGCACGCAGAGGGTGGCCTTGGCCCTGCAGCACAGCCTGCTGGCCGAGCCGCCCCACGTCCCCGGCCTGGAGCTCGCCGCGCGCTATCAGGCGAGCCCGACCGCCGCCGAGATCGGCGGAGACTGGTACGACGCATTCCCGCTGCCCTGCGGCGCCGTCAAGCTGGTCATCGGGGACGTGGCCGGGCACGACCTCGGCGCCGCCGTCTGCATGAGCCAGGTGCGGAACATGCTGCGGGCGCTCGCCGTCGACCGCGACGGCTCCCCGGGCGACGTCCTGTGGCGGCTGAACAGAGCGCTGGAGACCCTGAACGGCGAGAGCACGGCGACGTGCGTGCTGGCGCGCCTGGAAAGGGACGGCGACGGCCTGTGGCGGCTGGCCTACTCCGTGGCCGGGCACCCGCCGCCGTTGCTGGTGACCGGCGGGGGGGAGGGCCGCTTCCTCCAGGGCGCGGGCAACCCACTCCTCGGCCTCTACCACGACCAGCCGTGGATCAGCGCCGTGGAGCCGTTGCCGCCGCACAGCACCCTGCTGCTCTACACCGACGGCCTCATCGAGCGGCGGGGAGAGGATCTCGGCGACGGGCTCGAACGGTTGCGGCGGTGTGCGGAGCCGCTCGCCCGCGAGCCCCTGGGCCGGTTCTGCGACGAACTGCTCACCGGGATGCCGGTGACGGGGGAGGACGACGTCGCCATGATCGCGCTGCGTGTGCCGGCGGCAGGGCGCTATGAGGGAGTCGCCTCGTAGCCCGCCTCGTAGCCGGCCCCGTGGCCGGCTTCGTGATGGGGCGGCGCGGCCGGGGCGGTGCGGGCCGCCGGGCGCATCGCCACGACCAGTACGGCAAGCCCGGCGAAGATGACCGCGGCGACGACGCCGGTGACGTGCAGGCCGGCGGTGAACGCCTCCCGCGCCGCGTGCAGCAGGTGCGCGCCTTGACCGGCGGGAAGGTGCCGGCTGGCGGCGACCGCGCCGGCCAGCGAGTCGGACGTGCCGTCCATCCGGCCGCGGTAGACCACCGCGGCCACCACGCCGAGCAGCGCGAGGCCGAGCGAACCGCCGAAGTAGTTGCCGGTCTCCGACATCGACGCGGCCGACCCGGCCCGCTCGGGCGGCACGGACCCGACGACCAGCCCGGTGCCCAGCGCGAACAGCGGGCCGGTGCCCAGCGCGAGCGCGGTGATGCCGATCATCACCAGCGGCAGGGCGCCCGCACCGCCGACGCCGACCAGCAGCAGGCTGCCCACCGCCGACCCCGCCAGCCCGCCGGCGATGGCGGTCGTCCGCTTCATGCGCCGGGCCAGCGCCGGCGCGGCCATGGTGCCGGCCGCCACGCCCAGGCCCATGGGCGCGAACAGCAGCGCCGACGCGAACGGCGAGTAGCCCAGCACGCCCTGCAGATACTGGGTCACCATCAGGCCCGTGCCGGCCATGGCGACCCCGGCGAAGACCAGTGCGACGAGCACGGCCGTGAAGGGGCGGTTGCGCAGCAGCCGCAGGTCCAGCAGCGGCGCCTCCAGCCGCAGTTGCCGGCGTACGAACAGGAACCCGGCGGCCGCGCCGGCGACGAGGGCCACCGCCGGGACGACCGGCACGCTCTCGACGGTCAGTTGCTTGATTCCGTAGACCATCAGGAGCACCGCCACGAGCGACAGCCCGACGCTGGCCGGGTCGAGCCGGCCGGCCCGCTCGCCGCGGAACTCCGGCAGCAGGACCGGCCCGGCGAGCAGCAGCAACGCCATCGCCGGCACGGAGACCAGGAACACCGATCCCCACCAGAAGTGCTGGAGCAGGAATCCGGCGAGCACGGGACCGAGCGCGCCGCCGGTGAACTGGCAGGTCGCCCAGATCGCGATGGCCTTACCGCGTTGGCGTTCGTCGCGGAACATGTTGGTGATCAGGGCGAGGGTGGACGGCGCCAGGGTCGCCCCCGCGACCCCCAGCAGCGCCCGCGCGACGATCAGCATCAGCGGGGTGACCGCGAAGGCGGCCACGACCGACAGCACCAGGAACGCCGCTCCGCCGATCAGCAGCAGCCGTCTGCGGCCGATCCGGTCGCCGAGCGTGCCCATCGTGATGACCAGGCCGGCCACCATGAATCCGTAGCTGTCACTGATCCACAGCTGCTCGACGTTGGTGGCTCCCAGTCCGGTTGTGGCAGCGCGAGGAGCAACGCCGTCGCGTCGATCGCGACGAGCAATGCCGGCAGCGCCAGGACGACCAGTCCCAGCCACGCCCGGTTGACTCGCATATGTGGAACTCCCTGTTCTCTCGACGACTCGCCGGTTGGTCGGAGCGGCCGGAAGTTTTTTGACACGGATATGTGTCAAGACGGCGGCGACGGCTCCGACCAACCGGTGGAATGGCCCGACGGGGCTCGCGAACCACGAGGAGAACGAGATGAAGTTCCTGATCAGCCTGCACATCAACCCGGCCGTGCTGGACGCGCTGACCGACGAGGAGAAGGCGGCGATCGGCGAGGGCCACGGCAGGTTCATCGAGGCACTGAAGCAGTCCGGCGAGCTGATCACCACGCAGGCGCTGGCCGACCCGTCGCAGGCCGCGGTGGTGTCCGTGCGCAACGGCCAGCCGGTGGTCACCGACGGCCCCTTCCTGGAGTCCAAGGAGTATCTGGGTGGCTTCTACCTGATCGACTGCGAGAACAAGGAGCGGGCGATCGAGCTGGCGGCGCAGATCCCGGACGCCGCGATCGAGGGTCTCGGGATCGAGGTGCGGCAGGTCATGTTCGCCGACGGACAATTGGAGGCATGACAGCACCGGTCATCGAGGACCTGCTGCGTGAGCTCACGCCGCAGGTCCTCGGCGCGTTGGTACGCCGACACGGCCGGTTCGAAGGGTGCGAGGACGCCGTGCAGGAGGCCGTCCTGGCCGCCGCCGTGCAGTGGCCGTCGGAGGGAGTGCCGGACAACCCGCGCGGCTGGCTGTTGACCGTCGCGTCCCGGCGGCTCATCGACCAGATGCGCAGCGATCACGCGCGCCGCGAGCGGGAGTCGGCGACGGCCGCCGTCGAGGTGCCGCCTGAGGACGTGCCGGACACCGACGACACGCTCGTCCTGCTGTTCCTGTGCTGCCATCCCACGCTGACCCCGGCCTCCCAGGTCGCCCTGACGCTGCGGGCGGTCGGCGGCCTGACCACTGCCGAGATCGCCCGCGCGTTCCTGGTGCCGGAGGCCACGATGGCGGCCAGGATCAGCCGGGCCAAGCAGCGCATCAAGGCCGCCGGCAGCTCGTTCGGCCTGCCGGACGGCGCGGAGCTCCAGGAGCGGCTCCGGGTTGTCCTGCACGTGCTCTATCTGATCTTCAACGAGGGCTACACCGCCTCCTCGGGCAGCGAGCTGCACCGCGCCGACCTCGCGCACGAGGCGATCAGGCTGACCAGGATGGTGCACGCCCAGCTGCCCGACGACGGCGAGGTCACCGGGCTGCTCGCGCTGATGCTGCTGACCCACGCCCGCCGGGAGGCCCGTACGACCCCGACCGGCGACCTGGTGCCGCTGGACGAGCAGGACCGCACGAAGTGGGACCGCGGGCTGATCGACGAGGGCGTCGAGCTGGTCAAGGCGTCGCTGGCCGGCCCGGCGCTGGGGCCTTACCAGCTGCAGGCCGCCATCGCCGCCACGCACGCCGACGCGGCCACGGCCGAGGAGACCGACTGGCCGCAGGTGCACGCCCTTTACCTGATCCTTGAGCGGATCGCGCCCAACCCGATGGTCACTCTCAACCGGGCGATCGCGCTCGCCGAGACCGAGGGCCCGGCGGCCGGGCTGGCCCTGCTGTCCACCTTGGACGGTGACGAGCGGATGGCCGGGCATCACCGGTTGCTGTCCGTGCGCGCGCATCTGCTGGAGAAGACCGGCGACACGGCCGGGGCGTACGAGCACTACCGGCGCGCCGCGAAGTCCACCGCCAGCATCGCCGAGCAACGCTACCTGGAGTCTCGGGCCGGCCGGGTAAGGGCATAGGCTCCGCCCGGCCCTGGGCCCCGTCGGACGCTCGCCACGGCATCGCCGCCGGCGGGCGTCCGGAGCCCGGTTCTTCTCACATTCCCAGCAGGTGCCGGAGGACCAGCAGCCCGATCTCCAGCCCCACCTGCAGGCCGATCCCCGCCTCGGCGGAACCCACCAGCGCGAGGGCGAGTGGCATCAGGACGGGGAACAGGACACGGACTGTCCGGGCCAGGATGTGCGGCAGCGCGAACGGCACGGAAATCGTGATCGTCATGACGGACCTCCTGTCTCGTGCCGGGCGTCCGGCACGGGTGAGAACCCGTCACCTGGCGTGACAGCGGGCGGCGACCGCCTCGACGACGCCGGAGCTTCGCGTCGTGCCGGGGAAGGTGACGGGATGGGATGGTTGTGGACTACTGCCGGAAGTCATCCCGACCACCTCCTCATAGTCGTGCGGCGACACGTTAGAGCCCCTCCAGTAGAACCCCGGCCGGGTGATCGGGTCAAACCCGCCCTGGTCAGGAGGCCGGAAGCGGGGAGAGCGTCCCGTGGGCGACCGGTCAGGCGATGACCGGCGCGGTGGGGGAGCCGAATCCGCGCAGCAGGGTGTCCACCACCCGGGTCGCGAGGGCCTCGGCGTCCCCGCCCGCGGCCGCGCCCTCCGCGGCGGCCTCGTGGATGAGGGCGTAGTAGACGCGGCGGGTCCAGTCGAGGTCGGCGTCGGGACGCAGCACGCCCGCCTCGCGGGCCCGGCGGAACAGCCGCTCGCAGTCGTCGCGGACCTCCGCGTGCACGCGGGCGGCCTCGGGGTGGGCGCCGTCGGCCGTACGGCTCATGGCGAACCACCAGTTCGTCTTCACCCGCAGGACGTTGGCGGTGACCTGGTAGAGCGCGACGAGGGGCGGGGTGCTGTCCGCGTGGGCCGACTCGACGGCCTCGGCGAACTGGCGGGCGGCCCAGCCGGTGAGCTCCTCCACCAGGGCTTCGCGGGTGGCGAAACGGCGGTGGACGGTTGTGCGGGCGACCCCGGCCGCCTGGGCGACCTGCTCCATGGTCGCCGCCGGATTGGCGGCGAACACGCGCTCGGCCGCCTCGAGGATCGTCCGTACCGTCCGCTCGGAATCGGCCCGGAGCGGACGCTTCCCGTGCTGCGAAGACTGCTGGGCTGCCGTCACCGCTACATGCTACCGGAGGGCTCCACCTTAACCCATTACTTGCAACAGTCATGTAGCGAGTAATAGTGTCTTCGCGTCATCGAAGTTGCGACTAGCGCGGAGGGATTCGGCATGGACATGGGACTCAAGGGACGTACGGCGCTGGTGACGGGTGCCAGTCGTGGCATCGGGCTGGCGACCGTCGCGGCGCTCGCCGCGGAGGGCGTCCGCGTGGTGGCGGCGGCGCGGAACGTCACCGCGGAGCTGAAGGAGACCGGCGCGATCGCCGTGCCCGTGGACCTCTCGGCGCCCGAGGGCCCGGCGCACCTGGTCGAGCGCGCCGTCGCCGAGCTGGGGGAGGACCTCGACCTGCTGGTCAACAACGTGGGCGGCGGGGACCCCGGTGCGAACGCCGTCCGGGGATTCCTCGGCTTCGCGGACGACGAGTGGCTCTCGTGGTTCGAGCTCAACTTCTTCGCCGCCGTCCGTACGACCCGCGCCGCGCTGCCCGGCGTCCTGCGCCGCCGCGGCGTGATCGTGAACATCTCTTCGAACGGCGCCCGGATGCCGCACGCGGGTCCGGTGCCGTACACCACGGCGAAGGCGGCGCTCACCGCGTTCGGCAAGGCCCTGGCGGAGGAGTTCGGGCCGCAGGGGGTGCGGGTGAACACGGTCTCACCCGGTGCGGTCCGCACCGCGATGTGGGAGGCGCCCGACGGCTACGGCGCCGAGTTGGCGGCGGCGCTGGGAGTGCCGCACGAGCAGTTGCTGGCCGGGCTGCCGGCGCAGACGGGCATGACCACGGGACGGCTGGTCGAACCGGGGGAGGTGGCAGCCCTCGTGACCTACCTCGCCTCGCCACGCGCGGCGAGCGTCAACGGCGCGGACCTGGTGATCGACGGAGGAGCGATCAAAACGGTCTGACGCGCCAGTTTGCCGGAAACCCAGGGTGTAGGAGATTCAGGGTGTAGGAGATTCAGGGTGTCGGGAACGTCGAGAGCGTCACGTAGGTGACGCGGCCGTCCGCCACGACGAGGGCGACCCGCTGGCCGGGGCGCAGATGCCGCAGCGGCCCGGCGTCGAACGCCTCGCCGTCGAACGGGACCCGGGTGCCGTCGTCGAGGAAGACCCAGCCCGAGCGGGTCGCGGGGTCGAAGCTCTGCACCGTCGCCTGCACGCGGCCAGCCTACCGCCGCGTGCGGAAAATCCTTTGACCAGTGGATCTTCCGGCTGCCAGCATGTCCCGCCATGACCGAGGCGGCACGGAGGAGCCTGTGGCGCGTCCGCGACTTCCGGCGATACGCCGGGTCCGACGCGGTCAGCAAGCTCGGCAGCGAGGTCTCCCTGGTCGCCCTGCCGCTCACGGCGGCGCTCACCCTCCACGCGAGCCCGTTCCAGGTGGGCCTGCTCACCGCCGCGGAGATGGTGGCGTTCCTGCTGGTCGGCCTGCCCGCCGGAGCCTGGGTGGACCGGATGCGGCGCCGTCCCGTGCTGGTCGCCGCCGACGTGGTCCGCGCGCTGGCGCTGCTGTCGATCCCGGCCGCGGCCGTGCTCGGCGTGCTCGGCCTGCCCCAGATGTACGCCGTGGCCCTGGTGATCGGGCTGTGCACGGTCTTCTTCGACGTCGCCCACCAGAGCTACCTCCCGTCCATCGTCGGCCGGGAGGACCTCGCCCGCGGGCACGGCGCGCTCGCCGCGAACCAGTCGCTCGCCCAGCTCGCGGGCCCGGGGATCGGCGGGTGGCTGGTGCAGGCGCTCACCGCCCCGATCGCGGTGGTCGCCGACGCCCTCAGCTACGCGGCGTCCGCGTTGCTGCTCCTCGGCGTACGCGCGGACGAGAAGCCCGGCGGAAGGGGCGTCCGGGGTGGGAGCCGGCTGTGGCCGGAGATCGCCGAAGGGCTCCGGTTCGTCGCCGGGCAGCCCGTCCTGCGCCGGGTCGCCGCCGTGGGGGCGCTGATGATGCTGTCGTTCGGCCTGTGGTCGGCCACGGTGCCGCTCTACCTCGTCCGCGAGGTCGGCACGAGCCCCGGCACGTACGGCACGCTGCTGTCGGCCGGTGCGGTCGGCGGGGTGGCCGGCGCCTGGCTCGCCCCGCGGATCGCGGCCCGCCTGGGAACGGGCCGGGCCATGTACGCCGCAGCGTGGGCGGCCACGGTGTGCACCGCCCCGCTCGCGCTGACGGCGGCGGGCCCCCGCCTGCTGATCCTTCCGGTGGCCCTGGCGGCCAGTGGGGTGGCGACCACCGTGTTCAGCGTGGCGCAGGGGGCCTACCGCCAGTCGATCTGCCCGCCGCACCTGCTCGGCCGCCTGAGCGCCACCATGCGCTTCCTGATGTGGGGCCCGATGCCGCTCGGCGGCCTGCTGGCGGGCACGCTGGGGCAGCTCGCCGGGGTGCGGGTCGCGTTCTGGGCCGCGTGCGGGGCCTACACGCTCGCCCACCTGCCGGTCCTGCTCGCGCCGCGGATCCGCGAGGTCTCCTGATCCGCGAGGTCTCCTAGCCCTCCTCGCTCTCCCTGCCCTCCTCATCGGGGTCCGGCTCGCCGATGTAGGAGGCGAGGCCGCGCAGGATGATCTCCAGGCCGAGCTCGAACCGGTAGTCGTTCGACTCGTCCACCATGATGTCGGCGAGCCGCACCAGGTTCGGGAACCGATCGGGCGGCAGCGAGGCGAAGTAGTCGTTGACCTCCTCGCGCAGCTTGTGCCACGAGGTGTGGCTCTCGCGGTAACGCTGCTGCCAGAGGCTCTCCTCCAGCGCGAACCCGTTGATGTACGTGGACAGCATGTCGCCGGAGACGGCCAGGACCCGCCGCGGCATCCCGGCGGCGCCGAGGACGGCCATCAGCCGCTCGACGTAGGGGAGCAACTCCGGCGTGAACGGGACGTGGCCCATCGCGAGCTTCGCCAGATCGCGACGGCTCAGCAGCCGCTCACGCGCCTGGCGGGCGAAGTCCTTGACCTGCTCCCGCCAGTGCTCGGGGTCCGGCTCGGGAATCTCGTAGCCCTCGAACATGCGGGTGTACATGAGCTGCAGCAGCTCGTCCTTGTCGCGTACGTGGACGTACAGCGCCGAGACGGCGACACCGAGTTCGGCGGCGACCTGCCGCATGCTCAGCCGGTCGTAGCCCTCACGGTCGAGGACCGTGTAGGCGGCGTCGATGATCCGCTCACGGGTGAGGGGAACCCTGGCCGGTGTACGTCGCCTGGGCGGACGCTCCCACGGCGGTGTGGGCATGTCCGGCTGCGTCATGGAGGACCTCCCGCTGTTCCGCCCATGCTAGTGAACACCGCTCCGTCCTCACGAACACCGCTCTCGAAACGAGATATATCTTGTACGTCTGGAAAACGCGATATATCGTGGTGAACATCGAACTTGGCGCTGAACACTGATCGGTGATAGAACAGCGCTCACTTTACTATGAACACTGTTCAGTCCCAAGGAGGGGCGATGTCCGAACCCATCACGGCGGCGGCGCCGCCGGCAGCGGCGACCGGAGCGCCGTACCGCTGGCGCTGGGCCGCTCTCTTCGTGATCCTCGCCGGGGAGGTCATGGACCTTCTCGACGCGATGGTCACCAACATCGCGGCGCCCGAGATGCGCGCCGACCTCGGCGGCTCC
The DNA here is from genome assembly GCF_014892245.1 of Microbispora sitophila. Lineage (NCBI taxonomy): Bacteria > Bacillati > Actinomycetota > Actinomycetes > Streptosporangiales > Streptosporangiaceae > Microbispora > Microbispora sitophila. The sequence goes on from NZ_JADBGC010000001.1 coordinate 189,335, forward strand.
GAGGCCGTCATCCAATGGCTGGGCGCGGCCTACACGCTCTCGATGGCCGTGGGTCTGATCACCGGTGGCCGGCTCGGGGACATCTTCGGCCGCAGGCGCATGTTCCTGATCGGCGCCGCCGGGTTCACCGTGGGTTCCCTGCTGTGCGCCGTCGCCCAGTCGCCCGAGATGCTGATCGGCGCCCGGGTGATCCAGGGCCTGTTCGGCTCGGTCATGCTGCCCCAGGGCCTCGGCATGATCAAGGAGATGTTCCCGCCTGCGGAGATGGGCAAGGCGTTCGGCATGTTCGGGCCGGTCATGGGGTTGTCGGCCGTGGGCGGCCCGATCCTCGCCGGTTGGCTCGTGACGGCCGACTTCTGGGGCACGAGCTGGCGGATGATCTTCTTCATCAACCTGCCTCTCGGCCTGGCCGCGCTTCTCGCCGGGCTGCGCTTCCTGCCCGAATCGAGGTCGCCGCGGCCGCCGCGGCTCGACCTGGCCGGGGTCGTGCTCGCGTCCGTGGGCGCCTTCCTGGTGATCTACCCGCTGGTGCAGGGCCGTGAGCACGACTGGCCCGCGTGGGCGTTCGTCATGCTCGCGGCCTCGGTGCTCGTGTTCGCCGTCTTCGGCTGGTTCCAGTCCCGCCGCAGCCGCTCGGGCGGCGACCCGCTGATCGTGCCGAGCCTGTTCCGCAAGCGCGCGTTCACCGGCGGCCTGTTCACCGGCATGGTGTTCTTCTCCGGCATGGCCGGGTTCATGCTGGCCTTCAACCTCTACTGCCAGCTGGGCCTCGGCTACTCGGCGCTCAAGGCGGGGCTCGCGATGGTTCCCTGGTCGGGCGGCATGATCCTCGGATTCGGCATCGCGCAGGGGCTGCAGAAGTTCGGCCGCAAGCTGCTGCAGGGCGGCACCCTGCTCATGACGCTGGGCGTGCTCGGCGTCCTGCTCACGCTGAACATGGCGGGCATGCACGTCAGCCCCTGGCAGCTCACCCCCGCGCTGGTCGTCAGCGGAATCGGCATGGGCCTGCTGATGTCGCCCTTCTTCGACATCGTGCTCGCCGGCGTGGAGGAGCACGAGACGGGCTCGGCGTCCGGCACGCTGACGGCGGTGCAGCAGCTGGGCAACGCGTTCGGCGTGGCCCTGCTCGGCACGGTCTTCTTCGACCTGCTCGGCGACGTGCCCACCGCCGGAAGCTTCGACCAGGCCATGAAGATCACCCTCTGGGTGGTCGCCGGAATGCTCCTGCTCACCTTCGTCGTGGCCTTCCTCCTGCCGAAGCAGGCCCGCGAGAACGCGGAGGCGGCCCACTGACGCGACGTCACGGGTGACCATGCCGGAGCGGGGGCTCGGCGTGGTCGCCCTTCGTGCGTCCGGCGGCGTCGCGTACGTTCCCCCGCCGCGCCGGCGGGACGCGTCGGCAGCCGTCCGCTACGGCCGGGGAGCCGTGCCGCCGAGGATCAGGGCGGCGACCTCGGCGGTGGCGGGGCCGACGCCCAGGACCAGGGCCTCACGCAGGTCCTCCACCGTGTCCACGTCCCTGCGTACGGAGGCGATCCCCGGCGGGGCCAGTTCCTTGGCTCCCCGGGACAGGTGCCTCGCCCGCGACTCGCCGCCGAAGCCCGGCCGGAAGGACACGCCCGGCCGTACGCCGTAGAACGTCGTGCCCACCTCGGCGGCGTCGGGGACGAACGCCTGGTCGAACTCCAGCGCCGCCGCGAGCACCGTCTCCAGCTCCGCGGGCCGCAGGGCGGGCAGGTCGGCCTGCAGGGCGCCGACGGCGTCGTCCGGCGCGAGCCGTACGGCCTCCTCCGCCCCGGTCCGCAGGGCGGTGTTCAGCCCCCGGTCGGGGTCGGTCACCACGTGGGCCCCGAGCGCGGCCAGCCGCCGCGCGGGCAGCGGGTCGGCCGTCACGACCACCACGCGCGCCACCAGCGGACAGCGCAGCGCCGCCGCCACGGTGTCGGAGGCCACCGCGACCGCCAGATCGGCCCGGTGCGGCCCGGCCGCCGCCGCGAGCCGTGTCTTGGCCCGGATCAGGGTCTTCACCGGGACCACTATTGACCATCGCGCGAGGTGCATGCCTGTAGCATCCCGCCTCGACATCGCCCATGGCCAACCGGGAGACTTGTCCCGGATCCCGGTGATTTGGAGACCCTGTGAGCCACCCCAGCGAGCCCTCGTCCGACCCGACCACCCCGTCAGTGCCCGCCTCCGCCGCGGTGAGCCGGCGTGCCGGCCGGCCGCCGCGCTTCTGGGAGACGCTCGCGGTCGTCGTCGTCAAGCCGATCTCACGGCTGTTCGTGAAGCGGAGGTGGCGCGGCGGGGAGCACATCCCCCGCACCGGCGGTCTGATCATCGCGGCCAATCACCTGTCGTGGTCCGACCCCGTGCTGCTCTCGCACTACCTGTACAACAACGGGCGGTGGCCGACGATCCTGGCCAAGGCGGGTCTCTTCCGGATCCGCGGGCTCGGTCACGCCATCGCCCAGCTCCAGGCCATCCCCGTCGAGCGGAACAGCACCGAGGCCACCAAGTCGCTCAAGATCGCCGAGGAGCGGTTGCGGAGCGGCGCCTGCATCCTGTTCTATCCCGAGGGCACGATCACCCGCGATCCCGACCTCTGGCCCATGGTCGGCAAGACCGGCGTCGCCCGGCTGGCCCTCGCGACCGGCGTGCCGGTCGTCCCGATCGCTCACTGGGGCGCTCAGGAACTGCTGCCGTACGGGGCGAAGAAGCCCCGCCTGCTGCCCCGCTCGACCTTCCACGTGCTGGCCGGGCCGCCGGTCGACCTGTCCAAGTACGCCGGGCAGCCCATGCGCGGCTCGGTCCTGCGCGACGCGACCGCGGACATCACGGCCGCCATCACCGACCTGCTCGCCGAGATTCGGGATGAGAAGGCGCCAGAGGTCCCTTATGACCCCAAGAACGCGGCCAACGGCTGAGCGGAGCGTACCGTGAGGGGGGAGCGCGCGGAGCAAGAGGAGTGGTGCGGCCAGTGAGCAGGGCGGCTGTTTTCGGAACGGGCTCGTGGGGCACCACGTTCGCGATGATCCTCGCCGAGGCCGGCACCCCCACGACCCTGTGGGGCAGGCGGGCCGAGATCGTCGACGCGATCAACGAGACCCGGGAGAACCCCGAGTATCTGCCGGGGATGCGGCTGCCCGACACGATCCGCGCCACGACGGACCCCGCCGAGGCCATGGACGGCGCCGACTTCGTGGTCCTCGCGGTGCCGTCCCAGACGCTGCGCGCCAACCTCCAGGTGTGGAAGCCCCACATCCCGCCGGAGGCCGTGCTGGTCAGCCTGATGAAGGGCGTCGAGCTCGGCACCTGCAAGCGGATGAGCGAGGTCATCTGCGAGGTGGCCGAGGTGCCGGAGCGCAGGGTGGCCGTGGTCTCCGGGCCCAACCTGGTCCCCGAACTGGCGCAGCGGCAGCCCGCCGCCGCGGTCGTCGCCTGCTCCGACGAGGAGGTGGCCGCCCGGCTTCAGGAGGCGTGTCACCTGCCGTGGTTTCGGACCTACACGAATCCGGACGTGGTGGGCGTCGAACTCGGCGGCGCGGTCAAGAACGTCATCGCACTGGCCGTCGGGGTCGCGGTCGGCATGGGCCTGGGCGACAACGTGCGGGCCACGCTCATGACGCGCGGCCTCGCCGAGATCGCCCGGCTGGGCGCGGTGCTCGGGGCGGACCAGCACACCTTCGCCGGCCTCGCCGGAATGGGCGACCTCGTCGCCACCTGCACCTCGCCCCTGTCGCGCAACCGCACCTTCGGGGAGAACCTGGGCCGCGGCATGACGATGGCCGAGGTCGTCGCCGCCACGAAGCAGACGGCCGAAGGGGTCAAGTCGTGCGAGTCGGTGCTCGAACTGGCCAGGAAGCACGACGTGGAGATGCCCATCACCGAGGTGGTCGTCGGCGTCGTCCACGACGGGATGACCCCCGGTGAGGCCGCCATGCTGCTGATGTCGCGTACTCCCAAGCCGGAGCGCTACGGCGTCTGATCAGCGATTCGGACCTCCGCGACGCGCGCGGCTGACAAGCCGTTTTGCGCCTCGAACACGGTAGATTCGGGCATCATGAATGAGGATCGCGAGTCCCCGTCACGCGTGCGCGTGGCAGTCGTCTTCGGCGGCCGCAACTCCGAGCACGCCGTCTCCCTGATGGGCGCAGGCAGTGTGCTGGAGGCCATCGACCGGTCGAAGTACGAGGTCATCCCCATCGGCATCGCCCAGGACGGGCGCTGGGTGCTGGCGTCGGGCAACCAGTCCTACGCGATCGAGTCCGGCCGCCTGCCCGTCGTCGACGACTCCGGCACGGCGCTCGCGCTCCCCGGGGACTCCGGCTCCCTCGTGGCACTCGAGTCCGGCGAGATCCCGCGCGCGCTCGGCCGGGTGGACGTCGTGTTCCCCATGTTGCACGGCCCGTTCGGCGAGGACGGGACGATCCAGGGCCTGCTGGAGATGGCCGGGGTCCGCTACGTGGGCTCGGGCGTGCTGGCCAGCGCGGTCGGCATGGACAAGGCGTACATGAAGCTCGTGCTGCGCGCCGCCGGGCTGCCGGTCGGCCCGTTCGTGGTCGTACGCGACCGCGACTGGCGGCTCGACCGCGGGCGGGTGCTCAAGGAGATCGAGGAGCTGGGCTGGCCGGTGTTCGTCAAGCCGTCCCGGGCCGGGTCGTCGCAGGGCATCTCCAAGGCGCACGACTCCGAGTCGTTGGAGGCGGCGATCGAACTCGCCCGCGAGCACGACCCGAAGGTGCTGGTCGAGGCCGCCATCGTCGGCCGGGAGGTCGAGTGCGCGGTGCTGGAGTCGCTCGGCGACGCCGCGCCCGAGGCGAGCGTCCCCGGCGAGGTGCTCGTCCGGGGCGAGCGCGAGTTCTTCGACTTCGAGGCCAAGTACTACCCCGACCAGATGGCGCTCCAGGCACCGGCCGACATCCCCGCCGAGGTGGCGGAGACGGTGCGGTCCATGGCGGTGCGCGCGTTCGAGGCGCTCGGCTGCGAGGGCCTGTCGCGGGTCGACTTCTTCTACACGCCGTCGGGCGAGCTGATCGTCAACGAGATCAACACCATGCCGGGCTTCACGTCGCTGTCGGTCGCGCCGCAGCTGTGGGCCGCCACCGGCCTGCCGTACGCCGCCCTGGTCGACCGGCTGATCCAGCTCGCGCTGCGCCGGCCCGCGGGCCTGCGGTAGCTACTCCGGGATGCTCGACTTGATGGGCTCGGCGAGGTCGACCAGCACGGCCCCGGCCTGGTGCTCCTGCCCGATCGTCACCTCGACGTACGCGACCCGGTTGGTCGACGTGAACAGCGTCGGCCGGCGCGGGTCCTGGAACCAGCCGACGCCGTTGATGTCGGCGACCTCCGCCGTCGGCTCCATGGCGGCCGGCCGGGGCACGCCGCAGCGCAGGGCGATCTGGCCGTCGCCCCAGACGGCGACGTACGGCGAGGGAGGCTCGGAGGCGGCCCGGTCGAGCCCGTCGAGCGTCTTCGGCAGCGCCGCGTCGAGCTTGCGGCAGGCCGCCGCCGCCTCGCCGGTCGGCGTGGGCGGCTCCACGTGGACGGTGGACGAGCAGCCGGTGAGCAGGACGAGCGCCGCCAGGGCCGTGCCTGCCAGCGCGGCGCGTACGGGCCCCTTCGCCTCTCGCATCGTCTCCCCGGCTCGTGTTCCGCTCAGATGTGGACGATCGGACACGTCAGTGTACGGGTGATGCCGTGCACCGCCTGGATCTGGGCCACCACGAGCTTGCCGAGCTCGTCCACGTTGTTGGCCTGGGCGCGGACGATCACATCGTAGGGGCCGGTGACATCCTCGGCCTGCGTCACCCCGGGGATGGAGGCGATCTCCTCGGCCACGTTGGCGGCCCTGCCGACCTCGGTCTGGATAAGGATGTAGGCCTGCACCATGACGCCCTCCGGGTAGAGATCAGTGCCGGAGCGTAACCGTACCTCGAATGCACTAGGGGTGTGCTATCACAGTCGGAGATCTCGGCGAATTCGGAGTAATTCAGCGGATATCGGGACGCCTTCCGCGGACTGCGGCCGTACTGCTGGGCCCCGGCGACGACGCCGCGGTCCTGAAGGCCCCCGACGGCCGGGTTGTCGTGAGCACGGATCTACTGATCGAGGGTAGGCACTTCCGCCGCGACTGGTCGAGTGGCTACGACATCGGCCGTAAGGCGGCGGCGCAGAACCTTTCCGACATCGTTGCCATGGGAGCCGATCCCACCGCCCTCGTGGTCGGCCTGGGGCTGCCCCCGGACGTCGGCGCCGACTGGGTGGACGCCCTGACCGACGGCTTCCGCGACGAGTGCGACCTGGTGGGGGCGACCGTGGCGGGCGGCGACATCGCCCGCTCGGAGACCGTCGTGCTCGGCGTGACCGCGCTGGGCGATCTCGGCGGCAGGGCTCCGGTGACCCGGTCGGGCGCGCGTCCCGGTGACGTGGTCGCGGTGGCGGGCCGCCTCGGCCACGCGGCGGCCGGCCTCGCCCTGCTCGGGGCGGGGGTGACCGGCGGTGCCCCCGATCTCGTGACCCTGTTGGAGGCGCACCGCCGTCCCCGGCCGCCATACCCCTGCGGTCCGCGGGCCGCGCTGCTCGGTGCGACCGCGATGCTCGACGTCAGCGATGGCCTGCTGCAGGACCTCGGGCACGTCGCCGACGCGAGCGGCGTGGCCGTCGAGTTGGACGTCGCCGCTCTGCCCGTGCCGGAGGCGCTGTCCGCGGCGGCGCGCGAACTCGGCGCGGACCCGCTGGAGTGGGTGCTGACCGGCGGTGACGACCACGCTCTGGCCGCGACGTTCCCTCCCGAGGTACGGCTGCCGCCCGAGTGGACGCCTGTAGGGGCGGTCGCGGAGGGTCGCGGGGTGCGAGTCGACGGACAGACCTGGACCAGAGGGGGATGGGATCACTTCCGTGCTTGATGTGAAATTTGTGACATAGGCGTATTAGATCTGTTATTAAGTATGGCGGTCAGGCAACAGGAAGGACCGTCATGGGCCGTCACGCGTCAGGACGCAGTTCACGAGAGGGTCAGCCCTCCCCGGCTCAGGACGACCCTCCAGGGAGGGCCGCAGGCCCGGACCACTTGGCCTTCCGTCCTCCGGCGACGCCGGGTGACGCCGCACAGACCCCTTCCGGGCTCGGCCACCCAGGGCCGCGGCAGAGCGGCGGGGACGCGCCCTGGCCGGCGCCGCCTCCGGAGACGACCGGTGGCGATGTGACGATCGGCGGGCATGTGACGACCGGTGCGGCTGTGCCGTGGCCCGTGCCGCCCTCGGAGGCGACGACCCGGATGTTCGCCGCGCTGTCGCCCGAGAGGCTGGAGTCCGAGAGCCTGGCATCGTCCGAGCGTTCGGAATCGTCCCGGCGTTCGGAGCCGTCCGAGCATCTGATGACGTCCGGGGGCTCCGGGGGCCGCGGCTCCTCCGGGCGGGGCCGGGACGGCCGCGCAAAGCAGCCGAGGCGTACGCGGCGGCTCGCGCTCGTGTCGGGGCTGTCCGTGCTGCTGGCCGTGGGCGTCACGGCCGGCGGCGCACGGCTGATCGCCGGGCGGACCTCCCTGAGCATGGAGCAGCCGACGACGGCTTGCCCGACGTCCGAGAACTGCGCCGCCGCGGGCGGGCCGTACGGGGCGCTCGGCTCCGGCCAGGCCCTCGGTGAGACGTCGGCGCCTGGTGATCCGACCGGTAACCCGGGCCAGAGCGGCCAGGACCAGTCAGGCCAGGAGGACTCCGGCACGACCGGTTCCGGGCAGGACGACGACACCGGGCAGGGCGGGTCGGCGGCTCCTGAGGCCACACCGGTTTCCACGGCGACCTCGAAGGGCAAGGACCGCGACCACGCGTCCGCCCGTACGCGCACGCCGTCCACCGCCGCTCCGCGTGCGTCGGCCCACGCCTCTCCACGGGTGGGCGATGCTCCCGCCACCGACACGGCCGCCCCGGACGACCCTGCGGAGATCGTGCCCGACAACGGCGTGACGCCCGGCGATACCACGCTCGACGACACCGGCAACACCGGGAACACAGGGAACACAGGAGGCGCTTCGGGCACGGACGCGGCCGACGCCGGCACGACCGGCTCGACCGGCACCGGCACGGACACGGCGCGGACGAAATCCGCTCTCGCCGCCGGCGGCCCGGCGGTGCGGGTGCGGTTCACGGTCACAGAACGGGACGGGAGCGGGTACGCGGCCCGGCTCACCGTACGCAACGAGGGACCGGCCCTGCCCGCCTGGACCATCCGGCTGGCCGTCGGCGGGCAGGTGACGGCGGTCGAGGGGGCGGACTGGAGGCAGCAGGGTGACACCCTGACCCTGAGCTCGCAGACCGCGCTGAGCGAGGGCGGCACGCTGACGCTGACCGTCCACGCCGACGGCGCGTCCGCCGCACCCGCCGACTGCGTGCTCTCCGAGGGGCGATGCGAGGTGGCCGGCCCCGGCCCGTCCCGCCACCGCGACTGACCCGCCCTGATCGTGAGGCCCGCCCGGCCGGGACGCCCCCTGGGGGATGGGGGCGTTCCCGGGGGAGCGGCCGGCGTTTTGGTTGGATGGGCGCATGACCACCCCACCACGTGTCCTGACCATCGCGGGCTCGGACTCCGGCGGCGGCGCCGGCATCCAGGCCGACCTGAAGACCATGCTGGCTCTGGGCGTGCACGGCATGAGCGTCATCGCGGCCGTGACGGCGCAGAACTCACTGGGCGTGCAGGGCTACTGGGAACTGCCCCCCGAGGCGGTGCGGGCACAGCTCGACTCGGTCCTCGGCGACATCGGAGCCCAGGCGATCAAGACGGGCATGCTGGCGTCGTCCGTGCTGGTGGAGACCGTCGCGGAGGTGCTCGCGGGCGTGACCGCGCCCGTCGTGGTGGACCCGGTCGGCGTCTCCAAGCACGGCGACAGCCTGCTCGCGCCGGAGGCCGTGGAGACCGTCAAGAGCGTGCTGCTGCCGACCGCGACCGTGGTCACCCCCAACCTGTGGGAGGTCGAGCAGCTCACGGGCGTCAAGGTGGAGGACACCGGCGACATGCCCCGCGCCGCCGAGGCCGTGCTTGCCCTCGGCCCGAAGTGGGCGCTGATCAAGGGCGGTCACCTCCCTGGCGAGCCGGTGGACCTGCTCACCGACGGGTCGAGCGAGCACCGCTTCACCGCCGAGCGGCACGACAACCGGCACACCCACGGCACCGGCTGCACGCTCGCCTCCGCGATCGCGTCGTACCTCGCTCTCGGGGAGGACGTGCCCGGCGCCGTACGGCGGGCCAAGGAGTATGTCACGGGCGCCATCGCGCACGGCTTCCCGCTGGGCGTGGGCATCGGCCCCGTGGACCACGGCTGGCGGATGCGGACGGACACCTGAGTCGTCAGCGGAAGTCGCCGGCGTGGTCGGCGGCCCATTCCCGGAACGTCCGCGCGGGCCTTCCGGTGATCTCCTCCACCGTCGAGGTGATCAGGTCGGAGCGGGGCCGTCGCGTGCTCGCCAGCAGTGCCTCGACCAGGGCGGGCGGCCTGCCGTCCGCGAGCATCCGCTCCCGTGCCGTCTCCACGGGGACCTTCTCGAAGCGCAGCGGACGGCCGATCGCCTCTCCGATCATGCGGACCTGGTCGGCCCTGCTCACCACCTGTGGTCCGGTCAGCACGTGCGTGGCGCCCACGTGCCCGTGGCCGGTCAGCACGCGCGCCGCCACGGCCGCGACGTCGGCCTGGTGGACCACCGCCGTGGGGGCGATGTCGGGGCCGCGTACGACACCGTCCTGCCGGATCTGCCCGGCCCACCCCAGGGCGTTGGAGGCGATCGTGTCGGCCCGCAGGACGGTCCACTCCAGCCCCGACGCCTCGATGAGGCTCTCCATGTCGGCGTGGAGCCGGTTGATCGGATCGGTCTGCCGTTCCACGCCCGACGACGACAGGTACACGAGGCGGCGGGCGGAGCCCGCGATCGTGGCGAGGACGGCCGGCGCGCCCTCGGACGTGAGGAACGGCCAGACCAGGAACACCGTGGTGATCCCGTTCAGCGCCCTCTCCAGGGTTTCCGGCTCGGACAGGTCTCCTGCCGCGATCTCCACGCCTTCGGGCATGCGGGTCGTCAGGGCATCGCGTACGAACGCGCGCACCGGGACACCGGCGGATACGAGCTGAGTGACGACTTCCCGGCCGACATTGCCGGTCGCGCCCGTCACGAGAATATGGGTCATGACCGTGATCAACCGCACCGCGACAGGGATATTCCGGTGCGATGTCCGTGCCGTCGCCGGTCACAGGAGCACGAAAGCCCGCCACCGGTCCGGTGGCGGGCTCTCGAGGGAGTCAGTCGGTCAGCGCGAGACCTTGCCCGCCTTGATGCAGGAGGTGCAGACGTTCATCCGCTTCGGCGTCCCGTTGACCACCGCGCGCACGGTCTGGATGTTGGGGTTCCAGCGGCGGCGGGTGCGGCGGTGCGAGTGGGAGATGTTGTTGCCGAAGATCGGCTTCTTGGCGCAGACGTCGCAGACGGAAGCCACGGTAATCGCTCCTTTGAATCAGTCGATCGGCCCGGCGCCGGTGCAGCGGCTCGTCCGAGCAATGCCGGGACAACCGGCTGGCCACACGAGGATATCCGATGTTCACCGGTGCACGCCAAACGGGACTCCGGCGAACGGGGATAGTCTCGTACCCGCCAACGGTAGCGCATCGAGGGGCTGGAGCGCGCGGAAGGAAGGTCGGCCGATGCTCAAGGTGCTCGATCCCCCCGCGGTCCGCCGCTGGTCGCGCCACTGCGCGGCGGCCCTCGGCCGGGCCAGGGCGGAGATCGACGCGCTTAACGTGTTCCCCGTGCCCGACGGCGACACCGGCACGAACCTGCACCTCACGATCCTGTCGGCGGCCGAGGCGGTGGACGCGCTGCCCGGCGACGCGGACGCGGACGCCACGTGGGAGGCCCTGACGCGCGGGGCCCTGCTCGGCGCGCGGGGCAATTCCGGGGTGATCGTCAGCCAGGCCGTCAGGGGCATGGGCGAGGTGCTCGGGCGCGCGCCGGGAGGCGGCGCCGACCTGCGCGACGGTCTGACGAGGGCGGCCGCGATGGCCAGGGCGGCGGTGGTCCGGCCGGTGGAGGGCACGGTGCTGAGCGTGCTGTCGGACGCGGCGCATGCCGTACGCGACGCGCCCGACGACCTGCCCGAGGTGGCCCGCCGGGCGGCGGAGGAGGCGCGGCGGGCGCTGCGCCGTACGACGGGTCAGCTCGACGTGTTGTCCCGCAACGGCGTGGTGGACGCGGGCGCGGCCGGGCTGGTGATCATGCTGGAGAGCCTGGCCGAGGTGGTGACCGAGGCGTACAGCGAGCGGCACGAGGTGCCCGCCCCGGCCGCGCGGATCGCGCCGGAGGAGCTCGGACGGCAGGACGCGGGCGGCCCCGGTTACGAGGTCATGTACCTCCTGGACGCGGGCGCGCACGAGGTGGACCGGCTGCGGGGCGAGCTCGACGCGCTGGGGGACAGCCTGGTGATCGTCGGCGGGGAGGGCCTGTGGAACGTCCACGTCCACGTGGACGACGCGGGCGCGGCGATCGAGGCCGGGCTGCGGGCCGGGCGCCCGCATCGGATCAAGGTGACCTACCTCGGGGGACGGCCGCACGAGCCGGGCCCGGCCAGGGGCGTCGTCGCGGTCGCCGCCGGTGACGGCCTGGCGGCGCTGTTCCGGGAGGCGGGAGCGGTGGTCGTGCGGCGCGAGCCGGGCTCGGCCCCGGCGGCGGCGGCCCTGCTGCGGGCCGTGCGCGAGGCCGGCACCGAGGTCGCGGTGCTGCCCAACGACGCGGCCGTGTACGACGTCGCCGTGGCCGCCGCGGAGATCGCCAGGGAGGAGGGCGTGACGGTCAGCGTCCTGCCCACCCGGGCGTCGGTGCAGGGCCTGGCCGCGCTGGCCGTGCACGACCCGCTGCGCCGCTTCGACGACGACATCGTGGCGATGACCGACGCCGCCGGGCACACCCGCCACGGGCACGTGTGGGTGGCCGACCGCGAGGCGATGACCAGCGCCGGGATCTGCCGCCCCGGCGACGTGCTCGGGGTGGTGGACGGCGAGGTCGCGCTGATCGGCGCGGACCTGGCGGCGACCGCGGTCGAGGTCGTCCGGCGCCTGGTCTCCGGCGGCAGCGAGATGGTCACGCTCGTCATCGGCGCGGGCGCGCCCGAGGCGCTGCTCGACGCCGTACGCGACCATCTGGAGCGGGTCCGCCCGGACCTGGAGATCGTCGTGTACGAGGGCGGGCAGGGCGGCTATCCCCTCCTGATCGGCGTCGAGTAGCCGGATTGTCGGCCTGCACGGGTAGGAATTGGTGTCGTGACGAGCTTCGACGAGCCGCTCAAGAAGGTGGTCGGCAGGTCGGCCGCCCCGCTGGAGAGCGCGCTGGGCATCAGCACGGTCGGTGAACTGCTGCGCCACTATCCGCGGCGATACGCGCAGCGGGGGGAGCTGACGCCCATCGCGTCACTGGAGCACGACGAGCACGTCACCGTGGTCGCCAAGGTGTCGTCCGCCGTGCGCAGGCCGATGAAGAACCGGCAGGGCACCTGGCTCGACATCGAGGTGACCGACGGCAAGGAGAAGCTGCACCTGGCCTTCTTCGGCAAGGGCGCCTACGTCGCCGAGCAGCGGCTCACCCCCGGCACCGAGGCGATGTTCTCCGGCAAGGTCGGCGTCTTCGTCGGCGGGAGGACCAGGCGCGTCTCGCTCACCCATCCCGAGTACGAGTCGTTCGACGAGACGGAGGAGACGGCCGAGGAGTTCGCCTCCGCGCTGGTGCCGATCTACCCGTCCGCGCAGGGGCTGCCGAGCTGGAAGATCCGCCGGGCCGTGCGCACGGTGCTCGACGTGCTCAGCCTGGACGACCCGGTGCCCGCCGAGATACGGGAGCGGCTGGGGCTGCTGCCGATCGAGGAGGCGCTGCGGCGCGTCCACCGGCCCCGCAGCCAGGCGGACGTCGCCCGGTCGCACGACCGGCTGAAGTTCGACGAGGCGTTCGTCCTGCAGGCCGTCCTGGTGCGGCGGCGCATGGCCGCGTCCGCCTGGCTCGCCAGGGCCCGCCCGGGGCGCGACGACGGGCTGCTGCGCGAGTTCGACAAGCGGCTGCCGTTCCAGCTCACCGAGGGGCAGCGGCAGGTCGGCGAGGAGATCGCCGCCGACCTCGCCCGTGAACATCCCATGCACCGGCTCCTTCAGGGCGAGGTCGGCGCCGGCAAGACCGTGGTCGCGCTGCGCGCGATGCTCCAGGTGGTCGACTCCGGCGGGCAGGCCGTGCTGCTCGCCCCCACCGAGGTCCTCGCCCAGCAGCACCACCGGTCGATCGTGAACATGCTGGGGGACCTCGCGGCCGGCGGGATGTTCGGCGGGACCGCGGTCGCGCTGCTCACCGGCTCGATGGGGGCCGCCGCGCGGCGCGGCGCGCTGCTCGACGCGGCCTCCGGCGCGGCCGGCATCGTGATCGGCACCCACGCCGTGCTGCAGGAGCACGTCCAGTTCGCCGATCTCGGGCTGGTCGTGGTGGACGAGCAGCACAGGTTCGGCGTCGAGCAGCGCGACGCGCTGCGTGAGAAGGGCGGCGGCGGACGCCCCCACGTGCTGGTCATGACGGCGACGCCGATCCCGCGCACGGTCGCGATGACCGTGTTCGGCGACCTGGAGGTCTCCACGCTGTCCCAGCTCCCGTCGGGCCGGGCCCCGATCACCACCCACGTGGTGCCCGCCGCGGAGAAGCCCCACTTCCTCGACCGCGCCTGGCAGCGGGTACGCGAGGAGGTCGGCCTGGGCCGCCAGGCGTACGTGGTGTGCCCGCGCATCGGCGACCAGGAGGGCGACGAGGGTGACCTGGCGAAGGACGACGACGAGCGCAGGCCGCCCCTGGCGGTGCTCGACGTCGCGCGCATGCTCGGGGAGGGGCCGCTGGCCGGCCTGCGGATCGAGGCGCTGCACGGCAAGCTCGCGCCCGAGGACAAGGACGCGGCGATGCGCGCCTTCACCCGGGGCGAGATCGACGTCCTGGTCGCGACCACCGTCATCGAGGTCGGCGTCGACGTCCCCAACTCGTCGGTGATGGTCATCATGGACGCCGACCGCTTCGGCGTCTCGCAACTCCACCAGTTGCGCGGCCGGGTGGGCCGGGGCGGCCTGCCCGGGCTGTGCCTGCTCGTGAGCGAGGCCCCGGAGGGCACCCAGGCGCGCCGCAGGCTCGACGCGGTGGCGGCGACCCTCGACGGCTTCGAGCTGTCCCGTGTCGACCTGGAGCAGCGCCGGGAGGGCGACGTGCTCGGCGCCGCCCAGTCGGGGCGCAGGTCCTCGCTCAAGCTGCTGCAGCTCCTGCGCGACGAGGACGTGATCGAGGCCGCCCGGGCCGAGGCGACCGCCCTGCTGTCCGCCGATTCCGAGCTGACGGCTCACCCGGCCCTGCGCGCCGAGATCGACACCATGGTCACCGACGAACGCGCCGAGTTCCTCGAAAAGGCGTGACCGCCATCCCCGCCGCCGCGCGCCGCGGGTGCGGGCGGGGGAGGTGGCCGGCGGGCGGGGGCGCTGCGGCATGCGACGGGGGCAGGCAAGTGAAAGGGGGCCGGAAAGTGAAACGGGCGCCGTGTGAACACGACGCCCGTTTAACGACCCAGGGCCCAGCCTTGGGACGGCCTCCCCCCGAATGCCGTCCCCGGCCGGGCCCGCCCTCGGGTCAGGTGCCGAGGGCGCCGACGTGCGGAAGGGCTCACGACCACGCCGGCCGGCCTTCCCCTGGGTCACCGTGAAGGCCGCAGAACTCATGATGCGCATGTGACGGAGCCCGCGATACGGCTCTTACTCATTCGTCGCCGCCGCTTGCCCACTCTTGACCTGAGCGATCTTCCCGGCCCCTCCGCCCGCCGTGCCGGGAAGGCCGTCGCGGGCGGGACAATGAAGGCGTGACGCGGGTGATCGCAGGGACGGCGGGGGGACGCAGGCTGGCCGTCCCGCCGGGAAGATCGACCAGGCCGACGAGCGACCGCACCCGGGAGGGCCTGTTCGCCACCGTAGGCTCCGCGCTCGGCCCGCTGGACGGGATCCGGGTCCTCGACCTGTACGCCGGGTCGGGCGCCGTGGGGCTCGAGGCGCTGAGCAGGGGGGCCGCCCACGCGCTGCTGGTCGAGTCGGACGCCAGGGCCGTACGCACGATCAGGGAGAACATCACGTCGCTCGGGCTGCCGGGGGCGTCCCTGCGGGCCGACAAGGTCGAACGGGTGGTGGGCCGGCCGTGCGAGGAGCCGTACGACTTCGTCTTCGCCGATCCGCCCTACGCCGTCTCGGACGAGGCGGTCTCCCGGGTGCTGGAGGCGCTGCGCGACAACGGCTGGCTCGCGGAGGGCGCGCTCGTGGCCGTCGAGCGGGAGTCGAGGGGTAAGGACCTGGTGTGGCCCGCGGGCTTCACGGAAGACAGGGTCCGTCGATACGGCGAAGCGGCCGTTTGGTACGGTCGCGCAGCCGGGAACCCGTGAATCTATGGGGGTGCGCCTTGCGTCGTGTCGTCTGCCCGGGGTCGTTCGATCCCGTGACCAACGGACATCTGGACATCATCGGCCGGACGTCACGGCTATATGACGAGGTCGTCGTGGCCGTGCTCATCAACATCGAGAAGCACAGCCTGTTCACCGTCGACGAGCGCATCGAGATGCTCCAGGCGGTGACGAAGGAGTACGGCAACGTCCGCGTCGAGAAGTTCCACGGCCTACTGGTCGACTTCTGCAGGCAGCAGGGCATCCCGGCCATCGTGAAGGGCCTGCGGGCGGTCAGCGACTTCGACTACGAGTTGCAGATGGCCCAGCTCAACTACCGGATGTCGGGCGTCGAGACGCTGTTCATGTCCACCAACCCGGAGTACTCCTTCCTGTCGTCCAGCAGGCTCAAGGAGATCGCCCGGTACGGCGGGGACGTATCCGGCCTGGTTCCCGACCTCGTTCACCAGCTGCTCGTGGAGCGGCTCAGAGGCTGAACCGGGGCTGGTATTCTTGCCTTTCAGCCTTGCACGACGGCGGTGATTCGCCATGCCTAACGAGAGCAGGATGAGTCTGCACAGCCTCGATCCCCGAGCCCCCTGGGTGATCTCCACCCACGACCTGGGGCGCCGACCGGGATCGATGCGCACGCTCAGCCCGGTCCTCCCGGCACCGGCGGACCTCGCGGTCGGAATGATCGGCGTTCCCAAGGACGCCGACGTCGAGCTGGACATCCGGCTCGAGGCGGTGATGGAGGGCGTGCTCGTCACGGGCACGGCGCAGGCTCCCCTGACGGGGGAGTGCTCGCGCTGCCTGGACCCGTTGACCTCGGAGATCGAGGTCGACTTCCAGGAGCTCTACTTCTACTCGGCGGAGGACGCCGGAGAGGACGATCTGCTCCTCGACGGCGAACTGCTCGATCTCGAGCCGGTATTCCGTGACGCGGTGGTGCTCGCACTGCCGCTGAGCCCGGTCTGCGGTGAGGACTGCCCCGGTCTCTGTGCGGAGTGCGGGATCAGGCTGGCGGAGGCCGGCCCTGACCACCGGCACGAAGCGATCGACGCCCGCTGGGCGGCGCTGCAGGGTTTGGTTGTGGAACAGGAAGACGATCAGGAGGGTTGACGTGGCCGTCCCCAAGCGGAAGATGTCGCGGAGCAACACCCGCGCCCGCAGGTCCCAGTGGAAGGCGGCGGCGGTCGCACTCGTGAGCTGCCCGCAGTGCCGCTCGCCCAAGCGCCCGCACGTTGCGTGCCCGACCTGCGGCACCTACAACCGCCGTCAGGTCGTCGAGCCGTCGGCCTGATCGCGCGGTAAGGGACGTCGGGACGCCGGCCGGATCGTCAAAACGAGCCGGTCGGCGTTACCGTGCTTCACAGGAACGTGCGGTGGCGGTTGGACGGTACGCACCGACATGCACGCCCGCGGCCGTGGTGGACGCCGGGGCCCTCGGCTCCCGGCGGACCGGCGTCCACCACGCCTTCGGGCCTTCGGCCGGTCCACCTGCCTCCCGTGCACGGCCCTGCCTGCACCTAGGAGTTGGGAGGATTTCATGGCCGCGCCGTCAGTAAAGCCCGTGCCCGTCGAGGTCGCCAGAGACGAGCTGTCCCAGATTCTGGATGTCCGGCTCAGCACCGGCATCCTGGAGCGCGCGCTGACGCACCGCTCTTACGCGTACGAGAACGGCGGGCTGCCGACGAACGAGCGCCTGGAGTTCCTGGGCGACTCGGTGCTGGGTCTCGTGGTGACGGACACGCTGTTCCGCAACCACCCGGACCTGCCGGAGGGCCAGCTCGCCAAGCTGCGCGCCGCAGTGGTCAACATGCGGGCGCTCGCGGACGTCGCCAGGACGCTCGACCTCGGCAAATACCTGCGGCTCGGCCGCGGCGAGGAGGGCACGGGCGGCCGGGACAAGTCGTCCATCCTGGCCGACACGCTCGAGGCCCTGATCGGCACCGTGTACGTCGACAAGGGCCTCGACGAGGCGTTCCGCGTCGTCCACCTGCTGTTCGACCCGCTCATCACGCGGTCGGCGTCGCTCGGTGCGGGGCTCGACTGGAAGACGTCCCTGCAGGAGCTCACCGCCGCCGAGATGCTCGGCGTGCCGGAATACCACGTGGACGAGAGCGGGCCCGACCACGCCAAGTCGTTCTCCGCGATCGTGCGTGTGGGCGGCAAGGAGTACGGCAAGGGGTCCGGGCGCAGCAAGAAGGAGGCCGAGCAGCAGGCGGCCGAGGCGGCCTGGACCGCGATCCGCGCGCTGCGCGACGCCCGCGAGGGCGCCGGCCCCGTACGCGCCTGAGCCCGGGAGACGGCGCATGCCCGAACTGCCCGAGGTCGAGGTCGTCCGCAGGGGCCTGGAGAGCTGGGTCGCCGGCCGGACGGTGGCCGCGGCCGAGGTCCTGCACCCCAGGGCGGTCCGCCGCAACGTCGGCGACCTGCCCGCCCAGCTCAAGGGCCGCACGCTGGCGTCGGCCGAGCGGCGCGGCAAATACCTGTGGCTGCCCCTGCGGGACGGCGCCTCCGGCGAGGAGGAGCCCGGTGAGGCGCTGATCGCCCACCTCGGCATGAGCGGCCAGCTTCTCGTCGTGGACCCGTTGTCGCCCATCGAGAAGCACCTGCGCGTGCGCATGGGCTTCACCGACGGCGGCCTGGAGTTACGCTTCGTCGACCAGCGCACCTTCGGGCACCTCCTGGTGGCGCCCATGACCGCAGGGCGGGGGCGGCCGGTGCCCGAGCCGATCGCGCACATCGCCGCCGACCCGCTGGAGGACGCCTTCGATGACGCGGAGTTCGCCGTACGGCTGCGGCTGCGCCGTACGGGGATCAAGCGGGCGCTGCTCGACCAGTCGCTGATCAGTGGGGTCGGCAACATCTACGCGGACGAGGCGTTGTGGCGCGCGCGCCTGCACTGGGCGCGCCCGACGGAGACGCTGACCCGGCCGAAGATCGTCGAACTGCTGGCGGAGGTCCGCGCGGTCATGAGCGAGGCGCTGGGGCAGGGCGGCACCTCCTTCGACAGCCTCTATGTGAACGTGAACGGCGAGAGCGGCTACTTTGACCGCTCGCTCGCCGTCTACGGCAGGCGGGACGAGCCGTGCCGCCGCTGCGGGACGCCTATCCGGCGCGAGGCGTTCATGAACCGGTCCTCCTACAGCTGCCCGAAGTGCCAGCCCCGCCCGAGGAACGCCCGTCCGTAGGTACCCCCGTCTGTCGCGGCTGAAGTCGATCTGGATACTTGTAGGCGTGGTTCGGTTGACGGCATGGGTCCGGGGACGGGTGCAGGGTGTGGGGTTCCGCTGGTGGACCCGTGCCCGCGCACTGGAGCTCGGGCTCGTCGGGTGGGCCTCGAACCTGGCCGACGGGAGGGTCGAGGTCGTCGCCGAAGGCCCGAGGGAGTCGTGCGAGAGGCTCCTGTCGTTGTTACGCACCGGAGACACGCCCGGCCACGTTGAGGGGGTGGTCGAGCGCTGGAGCGATGCGAAGAGAGGTATCGCCGGGTTTGTCGAGAGGTAGGGCTTCCCTCAAACCCCTCAAATCCGGTATATTTATCTAGCGAGAGTGCCCACCGGCACGCCTGTGCGGAGCGTTCAACTTGACCGTCTCCATTGCCGGTGCGACTCTTGAGAGGAACCACGCGCACCCCTCCCGCGGCATGAAGTGCGCGAACCAGTCTGGTCACTCAGCGTGGAGGACCCTTTACTATGGCGAAGGCTCTACTCGGCCACGTCGGCGGTCCTGACCCTCGGATGATCTCGGAAATGCGCCGTCTCCAGCAGCGCATCCGCGACCTCGAGGCAGAACTCACCCGGCTCCAGGCCCAGAACGACGCGCTCGCGGCGCAAACTCGTGACGAGGCCCTGGTCCGGCTGCAGGATCGCGAGCCGGCTCTCACCTGAGGTCCGGCAGGAAACGGGAAAGGATTGTAGGGACGCCCCGCAAAGGCGTCCCTTGCCATTTCCGCCGTCGTTCCCCGGCAATTGATTCGACGGCTAACTGATCATTAATAACGAGCCGTGGGCGGGATGGGTGAACCGCCCGGCTTGTCGTTACCCCGTATTCATTCCCCGAGCGGTGCCGGTGCCTATCCCCGCATACCCGGCCCTCGGAGCTGTAGTCTTTCCCCCCAAACGCCAGGCGGCACCGAGGGGGGGCGGACGTGTACCTGAAGACGCTCACCTTACGCGGCTTCAAGTCCTTCGCCTCGGCCACCACCCTCCGCTTCGAGCCGGGAATCACCGCCGTGGTGGGCCCCAACGGCTCCGGCAAGTCCAACGTCGTGGACGCCCTCGCGTGGGTGATGGGCGAGCACAGCGCCAAGTCGCTGCGCGGCGGCAAGATGGAGGACGTCATCTTCGCGGGCACCTCCAGCCGCCCGCCCCTCGGCCGTGCCGAGGTCACCCTGACGATCGACAACACCGACGGCGCGCTCCCGATCGACTACACCGAGGTGACGATCAGCCGGCTGATGTTCCGGTCCGGCCAGAGCGAGTACGCCATCAACGGCGACACCTGCCGCCTGCTCGACATCCAGGAACTGCTGTCCGACTCCGGCATCGGCCGGGAGATGCACGTCATCGTCGGGCAAGGCCAGCTCGACCAGGTGCTGCACGCGGGGCCCGAGGAGCGCCGGGCGTTCATCGAGGAGGCCGCGGGCGTACTCAAGCACCGCAAGCGCAAGGAGAAGGCGCTCCGCAAGCTCGACGCGATGCAGGCCAACCTGACCCGCGTCCAGGACCTCGTGGCCGAGCTGCGCCGCCAGCTCAAACCATTGGGCCGGCAGGCCGAGATCGCCCGCAAGGCGGCCGTCATCCAGGCCGATCTCCGTGACGCGCGGCTGCGCCTGCTCGCCGACGACGTGATCACCCTCCGCGACACGCTGCAGCGGGAGGAGGCCGACGAGGCGGCCGTACAGGCGCGGCGTGCTCAGGTGGAGGCGGCGCTGGCCGAGGGCCAGCGCCGGGAGGCCGAGCTGGAGGCGGCGGAAAACGAGGCCCAGCCGCGCCTCAAGGCCGCCCAGGAGACCTTCTACCGCCTTTCGGCCCTGCGGGAGCGGCTGCGCGGCGTGGAGAGCCTCGCGGCCGAACGGCGGCGGCACGCCGCGGACGCCGCGTCCATCGAGCGGCGCGGGCGCGACCCGGAGGACCTGGAGCGTGAGGCCGCCGAGGTGCGGGAGCAGGAGCAGGTGCTGGCGGAGGAGCTGGACGAGGCGCGCGAGCGGCTCTCGGCCGCCGTCGAGGTCCGCGCCGAGGCCGAGGAGGCGCTGGCCGCAGAGGAGCGGCGCCTGACCGCCGCCTCCCGCGCCGCGGCCGACCGCCGCGAGGCCCTCGCCCGCCTCCGCGGCCAGGTCGAGTCGGCCAGGAGCCGGGCCAGAGCCGCCGGAGACGAGATCGGCAGGCTCACCAAGGCCGTCGAGGACGCCACCCGGCGCGCGGAGCAGGCCCAGGACGAGCTCGACGTGCAGGCGCTCGACGAGCCGCCGGCCGACCCCGAGCTCGTGGCCGAGCTGGAGGCCGCGCAGGAAGGCGTGGAACTCGCCCGCGCCGCGGTGGAGGAGGCCAGGGCCGTGGCCGAGCAGGCCGAGGCCGTCGTGGAGCGGGCGCGGGCCGACCTGGCCGCGCCCAGGGACGCGCTGTCCTCCGCCAAGGCCGCCGTGAGCACGGCCCGGGCCGCCGACCAGGAGTCACAGCGCGCGGTCGCCGCTCTCCAGGCGCGGTGCGAGGCCCTGGAGATGAGCCTGGCCGGGGGAGCGGACGGCGCCGCCGCGCTGCTCGGCGCCGGGCTGCCCGGCCTGCTCGGCCCGATCGCCACGCTGCTCGCCGTACGTCCGGGGGCGGAGGCGGCCGTCGCGGCCGTGCTGGCCGTGGACGGGGTTGCCGTCGCCTCGCTCACCGCCGCCGTCGCGGCCGTCGAGCACCTGCGCGAGGCCGAGGCCGGTCGCGCCGCTCTCCTGATCGCGGGCGACCGGCAGAGCGGCGGTGGACAGAGTGGCGCTGCGCGGCCGGAGGTGCCCGTCGCGGGCGCGGAATGGGCCGCCGACCTGGTGACCGTGCCGGACGAGCTGCGCCCTGCCGTGGACGCGCTGCTGTCCGACGTGGTCGTGGTGCCCGACCTGCTCACCGCGCGCAAGGTCGTGGACGCCCACCCGGAGCTGCGGGCCGTCACGACGTCCGGCGACCTGCTCGGCGTCCACGCCGCGCACGGCGGCTCGGGCGGCGGCTCCTCGCTGCTGCAGATGCGCACGGCCCTGGACGAGGCCGCCGCCGATCTCGCCACCGCAAGAGCCGGGGCCGAGCGGCACGCGGAGGCGCTGGCCGAGGCCGTGGCCGCCGAGCGGGAGTGCCAGCTCGCGCTGGAGGCGGCGCAGGCGCGGGTCGCGGAGGCGCAGAGCGGCGTGAGCGCCGCCCAGAGCGGTGTCAACGCCGCGCAGAACGGGCTGAACGCGGCGCAGGCCGGGCTCGACCGCCTGCGCGGCAGGCAGCGGGAGGCCGACCAGCGGGCCGCGGCGGCGGCCAAGCAGCTCGCCCGGCTGGAGGCCGCCGTCAAGGCAGCCCAGGACGAGGCGGCCCGGCTGAGCCGGTCCGTCGTGGACGCCCAGGAGGCGCGCGAGCAGGCCCAGGCCGCGGTGGTGGAGCTGGAGGAGCAGCTCGCCGAGGCGGAGTACGCCGCCGAGCTGGAGGCGGAGCCGACCACCGACACCCGCGACGAGCTGGCCGCCGCCTGCGGCGTCACCCGGCAGGCCGAGATGGAGGCCCGGCTGACCGTCCGTACGGCGGAGGAGCGGGTGCGGGGCATCGCGGGACGGGCCGACGCCCTGCTGCGCGCGGCGCAGCGCGAGCGGCAGGACCGCGCCCGGGCCGCGGCCGACCGGGAACGCCGCCGCAGGCAGGCGGAGATCGCGGCGGCGGTGGCCGACGGCGCCCGTGCCGCCCTGAGCACCCTGGAGGGCTCGCTCGCGCGCGCCGCCGAGGAACGCGACGAGGCCGAGCGGGCGCGCGGGCAGATCGACGCCGAGCTCAAGCAGGTGCGCCTGCGCGTACGGGAGCTCAGCTCCGAGCTGGACGCCCTGGTCAACCGGGTCCACGGCAGCGAGATGGCCAGGACCGAGCGGCGGCTGCGCCTGGAGCAGATGGAGCAGCGTGCCCTGGAGGAGTACGGCATCGAGCTCGAACCGCTGATCGCCGAATACGGGCCGAGCGTGCCGGTGCCCGGCGACCCACCGGTGCCGTATGTCCGGGAGGAGCAGGAGAAGCGGGCCAGGACGGCCGAGCGGCAGATGACCCAGCTGGGCAAGGTCAACCCGTTGGCGCTTGAGGAGTTCGCCGCGCTCGAGGAGCGGCACGCCTTCCTCACCTCGCAGCTCGAAGACCTCAAGAAGACCCGGCGCGACCTGCTGCTCGTGGTCAAGGAGGTCGACGACCGAGTCGAGCAGGTCTTCGCGGCGGCGTACGAGGACGTGGCGCGCGAGTTCCAGGGGATCTTCCAGCGGGTCTTCCCCGGCGGGGAGGGCCGCCTGCTGCTGACCGATCCCGAGGACATGCTGACGACCGGTGTCGAGGTCGAGGCCAGGCCGCCCGGCAAGAAGGTCAAGCGCCTGTCGCTGCTGTCCGGCGGCGAGCGGTCGCTGACGGCGGTCGCGTTCCTCATCTCGATCTTCAAGGCGCGCCCGTCGCCGTTCTACGTGATGGACGAGGTCGAGGCGGCACTCGACGACACCAACACCCAGCGGCTGCTCACCCTGTTCGAGGAACTGAGACAGACCTCACAGCTCATCGTGATCACGCACCAGAAGCGCACGATGGAGATCGCCGACGCACTGTACGGCGTGTCGATGCGCGGCGACGGCGTCACCCAGGTCGTCAGCCAGCGCCTCCGCGAGAAGGTCTAGGAAGACCGCGTTTCCCGCTCACCATCGGGGCGCTCACACCCGCCTTGGCCGTGCCGGAGGCGCGCCAGATACATCGCCCTCGTCGCGCTTGGTCGCTGTGCTTGCTTTGCCTCGCTGCGCTCGGCTGCTCGGGGCGCTGTCAGGCCGTGTCTTCCCTCGTCGCGCTTGGTCGCTCCGCTCCCGCGCGCTCCTCAGTCCAGACCACGGCCGCGCCCCTCGCTGCTCCCGCGTGCTCCTCAGTGCCAGACCGGCGGCGCGCCCCTCCGGATCGCTCGCTTGAGCTATGCCCTGGCTGGAGTAATGCGGGCCATCTGGGAAACTGCATGGTGTGGACGGTTACCTCGGCATCATCGTGATCGTGGCCATCGTCGCCATATTGGCGGTGGGTGGCCTGTGGCTGTTGTTCCGGCCGAAGGCGAAGGACCTGCCGCCCGCGCCGCCGGCCCCGCCCGAGCCGAAGGCTCCCGTTGTGGAGGAGCCCGCGAAGACGGGGCTGGGGGAAGAGGACGGCGGCACGACGACCACACTGCCGCCGCCCGCCCCTCCGATCGAAGAGCTGATCAAGGCTCCCGAGATCGAGGTCCCGCCGCCCTCGGCCGGCCGGATGGTGCGGCTGCGCGGCAGGCTCGCCCGTTCGCAGAACGTCCTCGGCCGGGGCCTGCTCGAACTGCTGTCGCGGGACCGGCTCGACGACGAGGTCTGGGACGAGATCGAGGAGACTCTGATCACGGCCGACGTCGGCGTGGCCCCCACCCGTGCGATGGTGGAGGAACTGCGGACGAAGGTGAAGGTGCTCGGCACCCGCACCCCCGAGGAGGTGCGCAAGCTGCTGCGCGAGGAACTGCTCGCGCAGGTCGCGCCGGACCTGGACCGCACCCTGCACACCAAGCCGCACGGGGAGCGGCCGGCCGTCGTCCTCGTCGTCGGTGTCAACGGCACCGGCAAGACCACGACCTCGGGCAAGCTCGCCCGTGTCCTGGTCGGCGACGGCAGGAAGGTCGTGCTCGGCGCCGCCGACACCTTCCGCGCGGCGGCCACCGACCAGCTCCAGACGTGGGGTGACCGCGTCGGCGCGGGCGTGGTGCGCGGCCCGGAGGGCGGCGATCCGGCCTCCGTGGCGTTCGACGCCGTGGCCAAGGGCATCGAGGACAAGGCGGACACCGTCATCATCGACACCGCGGGACGGCTGCACACCAAGACCGGCCTCATGGACGAGCTGGGCAAGGTCAAGCGGGTCATCGAGAAGAAGGCGGCGGTGGATGAGGTGCTCCTCGTCCTCGACGCGACCACCGGGCAGAACGGCATGCGCCAGGCACAGGTCTTCGCCGAGGTGGTCAACGTCACCGGCATCGCGCTGACCAAGCTGGACGGCACGGCCAAGGGCGGCATCGTGATCTCTGTGCAGCGTGAGCTGGGCGTGCCCGTGAAGCTGGTGGGCCTCGGCGAGGGTCCGGACGACCTCGCGCCGTTCGACCCCGACGTCTTCGTCGACGCCCTGCTCGGCGACTGACGGACAGGAGACGGCGGCGGGCCGGGATTCCCCGGCCCGCCGATCGTCAGCTCCGGAGGAAGGCGCGCAGCTCTTCGAGGTGAGGGCCGATGTCGATGCCCTGCTCCGACAGCCAGCGCGGGTCGCCGTAGGTGTCGCGGTAGCGCTCGGCGCCGTCGCAGATCAGCGTGACCACGCTGCCGCGCTCACCCCGCTCCCGCATTTCGCGGATGATCTGGACCGCCGCCGCGATGTTGGTGCCGGTCGAGCCGCCGACCTCCCGGCGGGTGACCTCCCTGACCCAGTGCATGGCCGCGATCGACAGAGCGTCCGGCACCTGGGTCATCCGGTCGATGACCGTCGGCAGGAAGGACGGCTCGACCCGCGGCCGGCCGATGCCCTCGATTCGCGAGCCGGCGCCGCCGTGCTCCTCGCCGGAGATCCAGGACGGATAGAACGCCGAGCCCTCGGGATCGGCGACGCACAGCCGGGTCTGGTGGCGGCGATAGCGGATGTAGCGGCCGATCGTGGCCGAGGTGCCGCCGGTGCCCGCGCCGACGACGATCCAGGCGGGCTCCGGGTGCCGTTCGAGGGCCATCTGCTGGAAGATGCTCTCGGCGATGTTGTTGTTGCCCCGCCAGTCCGTCGCCCGCTCGGCGTAGGTGAACTGGTCCATGTAGTGCCCGCCGGTCTCGGCGGCGAGCCGGTGCGACTCGTCGTAGATCGCTCTCGGGTCGTCCACCAGGTGGCACTTCCCGCCGTAGAACTCGATGATCTCCCGCTTCTCCGGCGAGGTGCTCGCCGGGATCACCGCGATGAACGGCAGGCCGAGCAGCCGGGCGAAGTACGCCTCGCTCACGGCGGTGGAACCGCTGGACGCCTCGATGATCGTGGTGGTGGGCCCGATCCAGCCGTTGGCCAGGCCGTACAGGAAGAGGGACCGGGCGAGCCGATGCTTGAGTGAACCGGTCGGGTGCACCGACTCGTCTTTCAGATAGAGGTCGACACCCCAGTGCGAGGGGAGCGGGAACACATGCAGGTGAGTGTCACAGCTTCGGTTGGCGTCGGCCTCGACGGCCTGGATGGCGTCGGCCACCCATGCCCTCGTGACCGGATCGTGCCGATCCAGGTGGTTCATGGCGCCACTCTGGCACGCTCCTCGGCATGAACACCAAAGAGCGGCTCACCGCTTCGACGGCCTGCGCTTGCCGGCGCTCAGTGAAATCTGCCACATTTTACTCCGGATTGAGGCTCCAGTGTTACGCTAATGAGACTTGTTCGGCTTGCGCGTGACCTGGCCGCGCGGGCCTGGTCTCTGCGGCGATGGCGCTGACCAGGCCGGACGACATTAACACCGTGCTTAGGCCCCAATCGGCACGATGTCCTTGGCACAACGATGAACGAGTGACCTCGCATGTGTTCCGGCCGGACGGGTAACGGGGGAGAAGTTCCGTAGGGGGAAGAGATGATCTCGACCGACGAGCAGCGGCAGGCATGGTTCGAGCGTGAGGTCGTGCCGGTGACGAGCCAGCTCTACGCGTCCGCCATGCGTCTGACGCGCAACCCCGCCGACGCCGAGGACCTGGTCCAGGAGACCGTCGCGAAGGCGTTCACGTCGTACCACCAGTTCCGCGAGGGCACGAACCTCAAGGCGTGGCTGCACCGCATTCTCACCAACAACTTCATCAACGACTACCGGAAGAAGCAGCGCTCGCCCAAGCTGTCGGCCGCCGAGGAGATCGAGGACTGGCAGCTGGCCGCGGCCGAGTCGCACATGTCGACCGGGCTGCGCTCGGCCGAGACCGAGGCGCTCGACCAGATCCCGGACAGTGTTGTGATGAACGCGCTGCGGGCCCTGCCGGAGGACTTCCGGGTGGCCGTCTACCTGGCCGACGTCGAGGGCTTCGCGTACAAGGAGATCGCCGACCGGATGGGCACCCCGATCGGCACCGTCATGTCCAGGCTCCACCGGGGCCGCCGCCAGCTCCGGGGGATGCTGGAGGACTACGCCCGCGAGGAGGGCGTCGTACGCGTCCCCGAGCAGGTGTGCGCCGCCTGACCCGTGCCTGACGGGCCCGTGAGGAGCGCCGGGACGTGGTCCCGCGCCCCCGGGCCCCTGGTCGGGATGCGCTTGGGGACGCGGTTCAGGCGGCGGCGATGAGGGCGATCGCGCCGAGCGCGAACCCGACGCCGGTGATCTGCACCGGGCTCAGCCGCTCGCCCAGGACGTAACGCGCGAGCAGCAGCGTGCTCGCCGGATAGAGCGACACCAGGACGGCCACCAAGGTGAGCATCCCCCGCTGCGCGGCGAAGAGATAGAGCACGTTGGCGGCCATGTCGAGCACCCCGGCCGCGATCGTCACCGTGAGGCTGCCGGGCACCGGGCGCAGGCTCCTGCGCGTCGCGAGGGCCAGCAGCGCGACCAGCGTGATCGACGCGATCCTCGCCCCCAGCAGTGGCCACGTGCCCGAGTCGGCCGGGGCCAGCTTGAGCAGCACGAAGAACCCGCCGAAACCCGCTCCCGACACCAGGGCGGCGAGGATCGGCCCCGCCTTCGGGCCGCTCGCCCCGCCGTTCGGCTCGCGGCTGACCAGCAGGACTGCGAACAGGCCGAGCACGACGCCCACGAGAGCCAGGGCGGACGGCCGGTCGCCGGTGAGGAGGCCGAACACCACGGGGACGGCCATCGCGGTCGTCGCCGTGGTCGGGGCGATCACGGACATCATCCCAGTGGCCAGGCCGCGGTAGAACAGCACGATGCCGAAGGCGCCGGCGACCCCGGAGGCCATCCCCCAGGCCAGCGCGGCCGTGCTCACGTGACCCGGCAGCACCGGGAGCAGGGCGGCGACCAGCAGCAGGCCGCCGAGCTGGGAGAGCACGACGACGGCCAGCACCTTCGACCGCCTGGTGGCGAGCCCCCCGAAGAAGTCGGCCGTGCCGAAGATCACCGCGCATGCCGTAGCGAGGGCCACCGCCGTCACAGATCCCCCAAGAGATTGCATCGAGAGTGCAATGGATTGTAGTAGGAGATCACTAGGCTGTACTCGTGGCTGATCCTGCGACGATCACCGCGGCCATCGCCGCGAACGTACGGGGCCAGCGAGCCCACCGGGGGATGACTCTCGACGAACTCGCGGCCAGGTCGAACGTGAGCCGCGGCATGCTCATCCAGATCGAGCAGGGCCGCACCAACCCGAGCGTCAACACGCTCACCCGGATCGCCGACGCACTGGGCGTGACCCTCGCGCGGCTGGTGGAGGTCGCCGACACCCCGGTCGTACGGGTCGTGCACGCGTCCGAGGTGGTGACGTTCCGGCATGCGGGGGGAGGGTCGGCCCGCCTGCTCGTGGGGACGGACGCGCCCGCGATCCTGGAGTTGTGGGACTGGCGGCTCGGGCCGGGAGAGCACCACGACGGCGACGCGCACCCCGCCGGCACCCGCGAGATGCTCACCGTCCTGGAAGGACGGCTCACGCTGACCGTGTACGGCAGGAGCCACGTCGTGGGGCCCGGTGACGCCGTCGTGTTCAGCGCCGACCGGTCGCACCGGTACGCCAACGAGCACGACGAACCGCTGCGGTTCGTGATGGTGGTCACCGAGCCCCCCGCGCCACCGGATGCGAGGGTGCCGCCCGATATGACAGTGCCGCCCGATATGACAGTGACGCCCGATCTCCTTGAGCCTCCTGGTGTCGGAGAACCCGCACATGACTGACCAGTAAGGGCTGCGTCGTTACTCTTAGTAGCCGATGATTACAGAATGATTCCGCAAGCGCCGCTCCAAGGTTGGGTACATCCCTTTTTGTGCGTGTCTGCTGTGCAGGGGGCGGTGGCCGGTGAGTGAGTCGCGAGTCGCGGTGGAAAAACTTCGCGCGGAACTCGCCGCGCTCGGGGTGGCCGACGCCTACGAGATCGGCGACGAGGCTACTCTCTCCGTCTGGATAGGCCTGGTCGTGACCTTCCGTGAGGGCTTTTACCGTTGGCGCGAGGGTGCCGTGAAGTGCCGGCACCTGGGTACGGACCCCGCAGGGTGCGCCATCCGGGTGGCGCGCAGGTACGCCGAACTCAAGGCGGACGTGCCGCCCTGGTGGGAGGAGCTGGAAAAGGTTCTGCGGGGGGGAGCGGCCGGAGGCTATCCGTAGCGTTCGTGGCCCCCCGCCTGCTCCGGGGGGTCGTATGCGGATCGGATCCGTTCTGCTGTCGTTGCTGCTGCTCGGCGGATGTGCCCAGGCCAGGACAACCGCACCGGCCGCGGGGGAACGTCCCGTGGCACCGCATCCGCGCTTCGGCACGCCCCGGCATTTCGACGCCGACCTGCTGCGCTTCCGGCTCGCGGGGGCGCAACGGGGAGCGCCGGGGCCGCGCCTGCCCGCGGTCCCGCCGCCGCGGCACGTCGACTGCAGACAGCACAAATGCGTGGCGCTGACGTTCGACGACGGGCCGGCCGAATACACCGGGCACGTCCTCGACCTCCTCGCGGCCCACCACGCCCGGGCCACGTTCTTCATCCTCGGGCAGATGATCACGGGCGAGACGCGGGACTTCGTGCGGCGGATGGCCGCGGAGGGCCACGAGATCGGCAACCACTCCTGGGACCACGCCTCGCTGCCGGGGCTGTCGTCCGACGCCCTGCGCCGCGAGCTGGACCGGACGCAGGAGGCCGTGCGGAAGGCGACCGGCGTGACGATGCGGCTGATGCGCCCGCCGTACGGCGCGACGAACCAGGCGGTGGACAACGAGACGAAGCAGACCGGGCTCGCGCAGATCCTGTGGGCCGTCGACACCCTCGACTGGCTCAACCGCAACCCCACGACGATCGCCCAGCGCAGCGCCGCGGCCAAACCGGGCGACATCGTGCTCATGCACGACATCCATCCCACCACCGTGCAGGCGCTGCCCCATCTGCTCGACGAGCTCGACCACAAGGGTTTCACGTACGTGACCGTCTCGGAGATGCTCGGCAGCACCACGCCCGGGAAGAAGTACACGAACCGGTGAAGGGCTACGACTTCGAGGGGCCGGCGCTGGAGCTGGGCGCGCTCGTACGCGAGGACGGCGCGGCCGATCCCGCCGAGCGCGTCCGCATCCCGGTGCGCATGATGAACCGGCATGGGCTGGTGGCCGGGGCGACCGGCACGGGGAAGACCAAGACGCTGCAGCTCATGGCCGAGCAGCTCGCCGCTCAGGGCGTGCCGGTGTTCCTCGCGGACGTCAAGGGCGACCTGTCCGGCCTGGCCTCGCCGGGGACGCCGGGCGACCGGATCGCCCGCAGGGCCGCCGACGTGGGCCAGGACTGGGCGCCCGAGGGCTGCGTGACCGAGTTCTTCTCCCTCGGCGGCGTGGGGGAGGGCATCCCGCTGCGTGCCACCATGAGCGCGTTCGGGCCGACGTTGCTGTCGCGGGTGCTCGAACTCAACGAGACCCAGGAGTCGTCGCTCGGGCTGATCTTCTACTTCGCCGACACGCACGGGCTGCCGTTGCTGGACCTCAAGGACCTGATCGCGGTCATCCGCTATCTGACCGAGACGCCGGACGCGCTGAGCGGCATCGGCGGGCTGTCGGCGTCCACCGCCGGGGTCATCCTGCGCGCCCTGGTGAACTTCCAGGCCCAGGGGGCGGAGGCGTTCTTCGGCGAGCCCGAGTTCGACGTGCACGACCTGCTGCGGACCACGCCGGACGGGCGCGGCGTGATCTCCATCCTGGAGCTGCCCGCCGTTCAGGACCGGCCGCAGCTGTTCTCCACGTTCCTGATGTGGCTGCTCGCGGACCTGTTCGAGACGCTGCCCGAGGTGGGCGATCCCGACAAGCCGTCGCTGGTGTTCTTCTTCGACGAGGCGCACCTGCTGTTCGAGGACGCGTCCAAGGCGTTCCTCAGGTCGATCACCCAGACCGTGCGGCTGATCCGGTCGAAGGGGGTCGGGGTGTTCTTCGTCACCCAGACGCCCAAGGACGTGCCGGCCGACGTCCTCGCCCAGCTCGGCGCGCGCGTTCAGCACGCCCTGCGCGCCTTCACCCCGCAGGACGCCAAGGCCCTGAAGGCGACCGTCTCGACGTTCCCCACCTCCTCCTACGACCTCGAACGGCTGCTCACCGAGCTCGGCATCGGAGAGGCGGTCGTCACGGTCCTGTCCGAGACCGGAGCCCCGACGCCGGTCGCCTGGACGCGGCTGCGCGCGCCGCGGTCGCTCATGGCGCCGTCCGCCCCGGCGGTCGTCCAGGGGATCATCGCCGCGTCCCCGCTCCTGCCGAAGTACGGCACGGCCGTGGACCGGCAGTCGGCGTACGAGATCCTCGCCGCGCGTCTGGCCCGGCAGCAGCAGCCCGAGCCGGAAGCCCCGGCCGGGAGACCGGAGGAGAGGCCGGAGAAGGTCCCCAGGCAGTCGGCGCTCGAAGAGATGCTCGCCTCGAAGGAGTTCAGGTCCCTTGCTCGCACCGCCGCGACCGCGCTCGGCCGGGAGATCACCAGGTCGATCTTCGGCACGGCGAGACGGCGGCGCTGAGCGCGTCCGCGCGGTCCCGGTCCCGGGACTGTCGGTGGGGCGTGCGAAGGTGGGTGGCATGGGTTTCAGCGGGTTCCCTGACGAGGCGCTCATCTTCTACGAGGGCCTGGTCGCCGACAATTCGAAGGCGTACTGGTCGGCCCACAAGGAGTTGTACGAGACCGGGGTCCGGGCGCCGATGCTCGCGCTCATGGACGAGCTGGAGCCGGAGTTCGGACCGGCCCATCTGTTCCGGCCGCACCGCGACGTCCGGTTCTCCAAGGACAAGTCGCCGTACAAGACGCATCAGGGGGCCTACTGCGGAGTGGGCGTGGAGGGCGTCGGCTACTACGTGCAGGTGGACGCCGACGGCCTGTACGTGGCGGCGGGCTGGTGGATGCCGGGCGACCAGGTGCTCCGCTACCGCGAGGCGCTGGACGACGACACCGCCGGGACCCTGCTGGAGGAGACCCTCGCGGCCCTGCCCGGTGACCTGGCGGTCGGCGGCGACCGGCTCAAGACCCGGCCCCGCGGGACGCCTGAGGACCACCCCCGGCTCGAACTCCTCCGGCACAAGACGCTGCACGCCGGGCGGCGGTTCGAGCCGGAGCCGTGGCTGCACACCCCCGAGACCCTCGACCGGGTCCGCTCGACCTGGCGGGCGCTGGTCCCGCTGGTCGACTGGCTGCGCCGCCACATCTCCTGACGCCGCCGCGAAGCGACGGATCCGGATCAGGCGTGGACCTTGACGACCCCGCAGCCGATCCGGGCACCGGCGTCGCCGGTCTTGCGCGTGGTCGCGTCCGGGCCCGTGGCACCGGTGGCGTCGGGGCGGTGGAAGTACCTGTCCGGGATGTGCGCGAAGTTGTCCGGGCCGGCGTGCACCACGAACGCACTGCCGTTGGCGTCGCCCAGCTGTTCCAGGGTGAACCTGTCGGTCACGAACGACGCGGAGGCGGTGCCGTCGGCGGCCACCAGCAGCGGCGGCATGTCCCCGGCTCCGTCGCCGTGCTCGCCGGGGCCGAGGTGGCTTCCGGCGCTGGAGAACGCGCTGCCCGTCGCCCGGTCGACGGAGCGCGCGTCGCACACGCCGGCGGCGTGGACATGGAAGCCGTGGAACCCGGGAGTGAGCCCCCGCACGCTGACGCTGACCCGCGACTTCTTCGCGTCGTACCGCTCGACCCTCACTGTGCCGAGGACACGCCCGGCGGTGTTCTTGATGACGGCGGTCGCCGACCCACCCGTCGACTCCCGGGGACGGGCCTGCGCGGGCGAGGCCGCCGCCATCCCGGCGGACAGCACCGGCACGGCCGGGGCGGCCGCGGCGGCGAGTCCCAGGGCGAGCCCGGCGGCCAGGGCGAAACGGGTTGTGCGGGGCATGGTCGCTCCTCCTCAGACACACGATGCCTGCGACAGCAGAGCACGCCCGGGTGTGGCCGGGAGTGGCACACGACGCCATCTGTGCCGGCCGTTTACCTGCTCTTGCCGTCAGAGCCCTGCGCCCTGCCGCCCGCCCCGAGGGCACGCCGTCGCCGAAAGGCCGACCGGCGTCTGACCCGTGCGGGCGCAAGCGCTGCGGCATGTCCGGAATAGGCAAGCGACGATGTCCGAGAGAGGAAAGACGGCCGGCGCCACGAGGGGGTTCACTCTCCAACAACACACGTAAGGAGAGGGAAACATGCCCGAAATCCCCACGTCGGAGTTCTGGAAGAACCTCAAGCCGATCGAGAACTCACAGAAGCCGGACGCGCTGCCGGAAGTCTACCTTTCCAAGGTCGCCACCGATGACGACCGTTACTACGTGCCGTTCAGCGAGACCGTCGGGTCGCGCCCCCTGTGGATCAACGTCAAGGACAACAGCTGGGCCGACATCCTCCGGGCGAAGGAGGCGGGACTGGTCAACCGGCACTACCACCCGCACGAGGTGTTCGCCTACACCATCTCCGGGAAGTGGGGCTACCTGGAGCGCCCCTGGACCGCCACGGCGGGGGACTTCGTCTACGAGGCTCCGGGCGAGGGCCACACGCTGGTGGCCTACGACAGCGGCGAGCCGATGAAGACGTTCTTCATCGTCAAGGGGCCCCTCGTGTGGCTCGACGAGAACGGCGAAGCCCAGGGCATCTTCGACGTCCACGACTACATCGCGATGTGCCGTGAGCATTACGAGAAGGTGGGCATCGGCGCCGACTACGTCAACTCGCTGTTCCGCTGACCGCCGGCCGCCCCCCAACGAGGAACGCGATGACCGACATCACCACTTCCACACCCCACGGAGTGGAACGCGACGCGAGGCGGTACGAGAACCGCCTTCTCCTCCTTCTCTTCCTGGCCTTCGGGTTCGTCTTCTTCGACCGGCAGGCCCTGGCCTTCCTCGCCCCGTACATGGACGCGGACTTCGGGCTGTCCAACGGCGAGTTGGGCACGTTGTCCGGCGTGCTGGCGCTCACCTGGGCGGTGGCCGGGATGGTGGCCGGCCGGTTGTCCGACAGGCTCGGCCGGCGCAAGCCGATCCTCATCGCCGCCGTGGTGCTCTTCTCGGTCTTCTCGTCGGTGTCGGGTCTGATGGCGGGCTTCGCCGGACTGCTCGCCGCGCGTGCCCTCATGGGGACAGCCGAGGGGGCGGTGCTCCCGATGGCGCAATCCCTCATGGTGGAGGCGTCCCGGGAAAGCCGGCGCGGGTTGAACATGGGCCTGCTGCAGGGCTCGTCCGCCGGTCTGCTCGGCGGCATCGTGGCCCCGGTCGTCGTGGTGTGGATCGCCGAATCGTACGGCTGGCGCACCGCGTTCTACGTCACCATCGTCCCCGGGCTGGTGATCGTCGCGCTGATCGCCAAGTTCGTCCGGGAGCGGCCGCCACTGATCAGGACCGCACCGGAGGCCGTACGGGACAGCGCCGCCGGACAGCCCAAGCTCGCGCTGAAGGACGTGCTCAGGCAACGGAACGTGGTGATCTGCATGCTGATCGCCTGCTGCTACCTGACGTGGTTCGTCACCCTCATCACGTTCACCCCCACCTACCTGACCGAGGTCAAGGGGTTCGCGCCGGGCACCATGAGCGGCGTCATGACCTGCCTCGGCGTGGCCTGGGTGCTCTGGGGCTTCGCCACTCCCGGCATCTCCGACCGGATCGGCCGCAAGCCGGCGCTCATCGGCTTCACCGCCCTCGCGGTGCTCTGCCCCATCGCGATCGTCTACGTCTCCAGCCCGGCGCTGCTCGGCCTGATCATGATCTTCACCTACACCGGGCTGGGGTGCTTCACGCTGTTCATGGCCACGATCCCGGCAGAGACCGTGCCGCCCGGCACGCTGGCCACGGCCCTCGGCCTGATCATGGGCGTGGGGGAGCTCGCAGGCGGATTCCTCGGCCCGGTGATCTCGGGGTGGGCCTCCGACCTGTGGGGTCTGCAGACCGCGATGTTCATCGCGGCAGGCGGCGCGCTGATCGTCGTCCTGCTCTCGTTCGGCCTGCGGGAGACGGCTCCGGCCGTGCTGCGCCGCAGGGCGGCCGCAGAGGTGACCCGGTGAACGGCGCGGCGGGCGCCGAGGCGGGCGTCCGGGCGGGGGATCACGGACCGGGCCGGCCGGACGACCTCGTGCGGGCCGCCGTCTGGTACGGGGCGCGGGACGTCCGGGTCGTCGACGTGGCCGTCCGCGCCCCCGGCCCCGGAGAGGTCACCCTCGCGGTCGCCTACTGCGGCATCTGCGGTAGCGACCTGCACGAGTACGCCGACGGGCCGCACGCCATCCCCGTGACCCACCCCCATCCCGAGTCGGGGGCGACCGCGCCGCTCGTCCTCGGCCACGAGTTCTGCGGCACGATCACCGAGGTCGGCCCGGGAGTGCCGGGCCTGGCGCCCGGCGACCGGGTCGCGGTGGAGCCGCACTACCGCTGCGGCACCTGCCCTCGCTGCCGGAACGGCGAGTACAACATCTGCCGCCACTTCGGCTTCGCGGGGCTCATGGGCGACGGTGGAATGGCGGAGCGCGCGACCGTGCCCGCCTACATGCTGCACCGCCTGCCCGACACGGTCTCCCTGGAGCAGGCGGCCGTGTTCGAACCGGCGGCCGTCGCCCTGCACGCGCTGCGCCGGTCGAGTCTGCGGGCGGGCGAGACGGTCGCGGTGGTCGGCCTCGGTCCGATCGGCCTGCTCATCGTGATGTTGGCGGTACGGGAGGGCGCGGGCCGGGTGATCGTCGCCGATCTCTCCCCGGCGCGACTCGACCTGGCCCGCCGGCTCGGCGCGACCGACCTCGTACGGGCGGGAGAACGCGATGCCGTACCCGGCCTGATGCGGCGGGCGGCCGGAGGCGAGGGCGCGGACGTGGCGTTCGAGGTGGTCGGCTCGGAAGGCACGCTGCGCACCTGCCTGGACGCGACCAGGAGCGGTGGCAGGGTCGTGCTGGTCGGGCTCGCCGGGACGGTGAGCGTCGACGCGTTCGCGCTGGTGAACAGGGAGCAGTCGATCACCGCAACGGTCGGTTATCGGGACGTCTATCCCGACCTGATCCGGTTGGTCGAGGAGGGCGTGGACCTCACGGCGATCGTCACCTCGACCATCGCCCTGCGAGACGTCGTCCGTGACGGGTTCGAGGCCCTGCTGGGCGGCGGCGATCAGATCAAGGTTCTGGTGCGGCCAGGCGAAGGGAGCACACGCACGTGACCGATCAGTTCACGTCCACGGCATTCCGCGGCGACCTGTTCGCCGGCCGTACGGCGTTCGTCACCGGGGGGACGTCGGGGATCGGGGCGGCGACGGCCACCCTGCTCGCCGCGCTCGGCGCCGACGTCGTGGCCCTCGGCCTGACGTCCGGGGCCGCCGGCGAGCTGCCGGCCCATCCGCGCGTCCGCGTGGTCGAGCACGACGTTCTCGACCGGGACGGTCTGGCCCGGCTCGTCCGCGCGGAGCCGGAGATCGGGATACTGGTGAACTGCGCGGGCGTCAGCCACGACCGCGAGGAGTATGACCTGGAGCGGTGGCGGCGCGTGATCGACGTCAACCTGACCGCCACCATGGTCGCCTGCGAGGCCGCGCGGCCGCACCTGGCGAAGACGGGCGGCTGTGTCGTGAACGCCTCCTCCATGTTCGCCTTCTTCGGCAGCAGGGACCGGCCGGCGTACAGCGCGAGCAAGGGAGGGATCTCCCAGCTCACCCGGTCGCTCGCGGCGGAGTACGCGGCCGAGGGCGTCCGCGTGAACGCGGTCGCGCCGGGGTTCGTGGAGACTCGGCTCGCCCGGGGCCTGCTCGACGACTCGCGGGCCGCGGCGGAGGTGCTGGCCCGCATTCCTCTGGGACGGTACGGCAGACCGGGCGACGTCGCCACGGTGATCGCGTTCCTGTGCTCGCCCGCCGCGTCGTACATCACGGGGACGGTGCTTCCGGTGGACGGGGGTTACCTGTGCGTCTGATTCCGGACATACTGCTGCGCTAAGGAGCGTCCGGCAAATGCCGCCCGTCGTGAGCTGGGCCACGAGCAGCAGGGCTTGATTTGTCAGGCGACCCAAGGCATGAAGCGGTAAGGAGATCTGTGATGCCCGCGAACGCCGTCTCCGTGATCTCCCGGGCGACGACGGAGAACGTCGCGCCCGCGGAGCGGATCGACTACTGGGAAGAGTACAACCGCAAGACGCTGGTGGGCCTTTCCTGCCGGTCCTACTCCGACCGCGGCCTGCTGGCCAGGCAGATCAACATCCGGCTCGGCGACGTACGGCTCGCGGACATCGCGGGCAACGCGCACGTGATCGAGCGGACCCCGCAGATGGCGAGGTCCACGCCGAAGGACTCGGTCTTCGCCAGCCTGCTGCTCAGGGGCGACGCGGTCTTCCTGCACGAGAGCGGCTGCGTGTCCGCGTCGGCCGGCGACCTGCTGGTCTACGACACGCGCAAGCCGTACCTCTTCGGCTTCTCTTCGTCGATGCGGCAGATCCTGGTGGACATCCCGCACGACCTGTTCGACGAGGCATGCCGGCCCGGCGGCGTTCCGGTGCCGATGCTCTTCGGCCGGGGCGGCGCGCACGAGGGCGCGCTCATGTCGCGCCTGCGCTCGCTGCTCGGCGACCTCGTCGCGATGCGCGGCGGCGACGGCCCGGAGGAGACGCAGCGAGCCGTGCTCGGGTTGATCCGCCTGCTCGCGCTGGAGCGGTCCGGGGGATCGACTCCCTCCGCGGCCCAGCTCGTCATCGCCAAGGAGCACATCGAGAGACACCTGCACGACCCGCGACTGAACGCCGCGGAGGTCGCCCGCGTCCTCGGGATCTCGGTGCGGCAGCTCGCCCGGATCTTCGAGGCGGCCGGCACGACCCCGGCCCGTTACATCCTGGAACGCCGGCTTCAGCGGGCCAGCGCCGAACTCGGCGAGCCCCGGGCGGAGGATACGCGGATCGCCGACGTCGCCTACCGGTGGGGGTTCTCCAGCCAGGCCCATTTCGCCCGGGTCTTCCGCAACCGGTTCGGGCGCACTCCGAGTGAGGTGCGGGAGGCCGCACGGGAGCGTCTCGCCGGCTGACCGGGATCGGCGCGCATCGGCCTGAGCCGGGTGCGGGCGGAGAAGCCGAAGCCCCCGCCGATCGATCGGCGGGGGCTTCGGGGCAAGGAACTCAGTTGCCGCGCTTGGCGCGGGCGGCGGCGCGGCCACGGCTGGCCGCGTCGAGGACGACCTTGCGGATGCGCACGGTCTCCGAGGTGATCTCCACGCACTCGTCGTCGCGGATGAACTCCAGGGCCTGCTCCAGGGACAGGACGCGCGGCGGGATCACCTTCTCGGTCTCCTCGCTGGTGGAGGAGCGCATGTTGGTGAGCTTCTTCTCCTTGGTGATGTTCACGTCCATGTCGTCGGAGCGGGAGTTCTCTCCGATGATCATGCCCTCGTACACCTCGGTGCCGGGGGAGACGAACAGCGTGCCGCGCTCCTGCAGGTTGAGCATGGCGAACGCGGTGACCTGGCCCGCGCGGTCGGCGACCAGCGAGCCGTTGTTGCGGGTGCGCAGGTCACCGAACCACGGCTCGTACGTCTCGAACACGTGGTGCACGAGGCCGGTGCCGCGGGTCTCGGTGAGGAACTCGGTGCGGAAGCCGATCAGGCCGCGGGCCGGCACCAGGAACTCCATGCGGATCCAGCCGGTGCCGTGGTTGGTCATGTGCTCCATGCGGCCCTTCCGTACGGCCAGGAGCTGGGTGACGGCGCCAAGGTACTCCTCGGGGCAGTCGACCGTGAGGCGCTCGACCGGCTCGTGCACCTTGCCGTCGACGACCTTGGTCACGACCTGCGGCTTGCCGACCGTCAGCTCGTAGCCCTCGCGGCGCATCTGCTCCACGAGGATCGCCAGGGCCAGCTCGCCGCGGCCCTGCACCTCCCAGGCGTCCGGGCTCTCGGTGGGCAGCACGCGCAGCGAGACGTTGCCGACCAGCTCCTTGTCGAGGCGGTCCTTCACGAGGCGGGCGGTGACCTTGGCCCCCTTGACCTTGCCGACCAGCGGGCTGGTGTTGGTGCCGATCGTCATGGAGATCGCCGGCTCGTCGACCGTGATCAGCGGCAGCGGGCGCGGGTCGTCCGGGTCGGCCAGCGTCTCACCGATCATGATGTCCGGGATGCCGGCGATCGCGATGATGTCGCCGGGCCCGGCCTCCTCGGCGGGCTTGCGCTCCAGCGCCTCGGTCATCAGCAGCTCGGAGATCTTGACGCGCTGCACGCTGCCGTCGGTGCGGCACCACGCGACCTGCTGGCCCTTGCGGATCGTGCCCTGGTGGACGCGGCACAGCGCGATACGGCCCAGGTAACTGGAGGCGTCGAGGTTGGTGACGTGGGCCTGGAGCGGCGCGGAGGGGTCGTAGACCGGCGCCGGGATCGTGTTCTTGATCGTCTCGAACAGCGGCTCCAGATCGGAGGAGTCCGGCATGCCGCCGTCGGCGGGGCGCTCCAGCGAGGCCCGTCCGGCCTTGGCCGAGGCGTACACGATCGGGAAGTCGATCTGCTCCTCGGTGGCGTCGAGGTCGATGAACAGCTCGTACACCTCGTCGACGACCTCGGCGATGCGGGCGTCCGGCCGGTCCACCTTGTTGATGCACAGGATCACCGGCATCTTCGCGGCGAGCGCCTTGCGCAGCACGAAGCGGGTCTGCGGCAGCGGGCCCTCGGAGGCGTCCACCAGCAGCACCACGCCGTCCACCATCGACAGGCCGCGCTCGACCTCGCCGCCGAAGTCGGCGTGGCCGGGAGTGTCGATGATGTTCAGGGTCATGCCGCCGTGCCGGACCGCGGTGTTCTTCGCGAGGATGGTGATCCCCTTCTCGCGCTCCAGGTCGTTGGAGTCCATGACCCGCTCGTCGACGTCCTGGTTGGCCCGGAACGCGCCGGACTGCCACAGCATCGCGTCTACCAGCGTGGTCTTGCCGTGGTCGACGTGCGCGATGATCGCGATGTTCCGCAGGTCGTCGCGGGTGTTCATAGGCATAGTGAAGTCTCGCTCTGGTTCGTCGGGGTGTCGTCCGCGTCCCGGGACCGAAGCGAGACGCACATCCGCCGCATGACACGGCTAAGCCATTTTAGTTGATCCCGATCGCCGCCACACGCCGCCGCCGTACGGGACCCTCGATGGGAACGCCTTCGCCGCGAGTCGCATTCCATCCTGCCTAAAAGCGCGGCGTTCGGGCAGTTGAGTCGGCTGTGACGGATGAAGGTCTCGTCCTGCTGATCGCCTGGGCGGAGTTACTGGTGCCGATTCTCGTCCTCGCCTACCTCCTGCTGCGGCGGCGCACATGATCCCGTCGGCTCGGCTGGCGACGCTCGCCCTCCTCACGGCACTCCTGCTGTCCGCCTGCGTCAGCCCGGCGTGGGACGACCACGACTACGCGCTCAAGGCCGGGAAGACGGCCGAGTCGGCCGTCTCGGCCCTGCGGTTCGCCCGCTCCGCCGTGGCGTACCGGGACCGGATGACCGGGCCGTACGCCGAGGTCGTGCTGACCGAGGCGGTGCAGGACCTGAGCAGCGTGAACGACCAGTTCGGCGGCGTGCAGCCGCCCTCGGACGCCTCCGACCGGATCAGGGACGAGGTGCTGCGCCTCACCGAGAAGGCCGAGGGCGAGGTGGAGGACCTGCTCATCGAGGCGCGCCGCGACGGGGTGAAGGATCCGGAGGCGGCCGCACGGGAGCTGGACAGGCTCGCGAGCGAGCTGAGCGACTTCGCGGAGAAGCACAAGTGAAGAAACTGATCGCGGTCACGCTCGGCATCCTGACGGCCTTCGGCGGCTTCGTGGACATCGGCGACCTGGTGGCCAACGCCGTCGTGGGGTCGAGGTTCGGGATGTCCCTCGCCTGGGTGGTGGTCGTCGGCATCATCGGGATCTGCGTCTTCGCCGAGATGTCCGGCAGGATCGCGGCGGTGTCGCAACGGCCGGTCTTCGACCTCGTCCGCGAGCGCATGGGCCCCCGCGCCGGTCTGGTCAACCTCGGCGCGTCGTTCTTCATCAACGTGCTCACGCTCGCGGCCGAGATCGGCGGCGCCGCGCTCGCGCTGGAGCTGGCGACCGGGCTCAACTACCTGCTGTGGGTGCCGCCCGTGGCTCTGGTCGCCTGGCTGGTCATGTGGCGGGTGAAGTTCGAGACCATGGAGCGCGTCTTCGGGCTGGCAGGGCTCGCGCTCGTGGTGTTCATCGTGGCGCTGTGGCAGCTCGGGCCCGACTGGGGCGAGCTGACCACGCAGCTCGTCCAGCCGCCGCAGGACGAGGGCGTGCCGACCTACCTCTACTACGCGATCGCGCTGCTCGGCGGGGCGATGACGCCGTACGAGGTGTTCTTCTTCTCCTCCGGCGGCGTCGAGGAGAAGTGGACGCGCAAGGATCTGGTGACCGCGCGGGCCAACGTGTTCGTCGGCTTCCCCCTCGGCGGTGTGCTGTCGCTGACCATCGCGGCGTGCGCGGCGACCGTCTTCATGCCGGCCGAAGCCGAGCCCGACTCGCTCGGACAGATGGTGCTCCCGGTCGCCGAAGGACTGGGCAAGATCGGGCTCGGCGTGGTGATCCTCGGGGTGTTCGCGGCCACGTTCGGCGCGACGCTGGAGACCGCCCTGTCGTCCGGCTACTCGCTGAGCCAGTATTTCGGCTGGCAGTGGGGCAAGTACGTGGTGCCTGGCCGGGCCGCCCGGTTCCACGTGACGGTGCTGGCCTCGGTGATCGTCGCGACCGCGCTGATCCTCACCACCATCGACCCGATCAAGGTGACCGAGTATTCGCTGGTCTTCTCGGCCGCGGCCCTTCCGCTCACCTACCTGCCGGTTCTCATGATCGCCAACGATCCCGACTACATGGGGGAGAAGGTCAACGGCAGATTCAGCAACGTGCTGGGAAGTTTCTACATGGTGCTGCTTCTCGTCGTGGCGGTCGCGGCCATCCCCCTGATGCTCGCG
Organism: Microbispora sitophila; assembly: GCF_014892245.1. Classification (NCBI taxonomy): domain Bacteria; kingdom Bacillati; phylum Actinomycetota; class Actinomycetes; order Streptosporangiales; family Streptosporangiaceae; genus Microbispora; species Microbispora sitophila. The sequence continues at coordinate 231,049 of NZ_JADBGC010000001.1, forward strand.
ACCAAGGCGGGGCAGTGACGGCGCCGCACGAGGAGGTGAGGGGTCAATGAGTGAGCGAAGCGAGCGAATCAATGAGCACAGCAGAATCTCGCGAACGCGAGCCCGAGCCGCCAGGCGAGGGATGGCATGAGTGAGCCGGCACGGGTGCTGCACGCCCGCCTGCATCTGCTCGACCGGCAGGTCGTCAGGGAGAGCGACGACCGCCTGCTGTGCAAGGTGGACGACCTGGAGGTGCAGCCGGGCGACCGGCCGTACGTCACCGCGATCCTGTCCGGGCCGCTGGCGCTCGGCCCGCGGCTGGGCGGCCTGCCGGGATGGCTGATGACGGAGACCGACCGCCTCTTCCGAGGGGAGGAGCGGCCGGGGCCGTACCGCATCGAGATGAGCGTGGTGACCGAGATCGGCAGCGCCGTACGGGTGGCCGGCCACCGGCAGGACCTGGCGCTGGAGCGCTGGCTGACCAGGAACGTCGTCAGCCGCATTCCGGGGGCGGCCGGTACGGAGGAGCAGGATGCCCCGGAAAGGACCCTTCGGGTGCGGGAGAGATGGGAGGACAGGCCGGACACCATGCGGCTCGGCGGACTGCTCGGCCGCACCGTCCGCGGTCCGTCGGGGGAGGTCGCGGGCGACACGGTGGACGTCCGTCTCGTCCAGGACGGGCCGCTGCTGGCCGAGGTCCAGCAGGCGTTCCGGCTGGCCGGGCTACTGATCGCCCGGCGGCGTGCCGGGCAGCTCTTCGGGTACGAGCGCGGCCCCGGGCTGTGGCGGCCGTCGCTGCTCGGCGCCCTCGTGCGGCGCATGCACGGCGAGATCCGGTACGCCGAATGGGACCAGATCGAGTCACTCGACGATGAGGAGGTCAGGCTGGGGGTCGCCTGGGACCGGCTGCGCTCGACGGCCGACCTCTGAGAGATCCCCGTCGCACAGGGGGTGAAGTGGTGGGAAATAAGGTCGGGGGCATGGCTCTCGCTGCTGCTTTCGGAGCGATGCTGCGCACGGCGGACGGTGTCCGCATCGACGCGGCGCACACGCCCAACGGCTCACTCGATCTCGGCATCGTCGTCGCACACGGTTTCACCGGAACGTGGAGAGGGCCGGACACCCGGCGCATCGTGCACGTCCTGTCGAAGTTCGGCGGCGTGGTGTCGTTCGACTTCCGGGGGCACGGACGCTCCGCCGGCCAGTCCACGGTGGGCGACCTGGAGGTCCTCGACGTGGACGCGGCGGTCAAGCACGCCCGCGCGATCGGCTACCGCCGGATCGCCACGATCGGCTTCTCGATGGGCGCCGCCGTGGTCGTGCGGCACGCCGCGCTGCACGGGGGCGTGGACCGGGTGGTGTCGGTGAGCGGCCCGGCCCGCTGGTACTACCGCGGCACCAAGCCGATGCGCCAGGTCCACTGGGCGATCGAACGCTGGCACGGGCGGCTGGCGGCCCGGCTGGTCAAGCGCACCAGGATCGCGGGCGGCGGATGGGATCCCGTTCCGCTCCCGCCGTACGAGGCGGCGGCCCTGGTCGCGCCCACGCCGCTGCTGATCGTCCACGGCGACAGCGACCCTTTCTTCCCCATCGAGCATGCCTACCAGTTGTACGAGTGCGCCGGCGAGCCGAAGGAGTTGTGGATCGAGCCCGGCTACGGCCACGCGGAGGCGGCGGCCACCCCCGGCCTGGTCCGAAAAATTGGTCACTGGATTTCGCGAACCAAAACCCCATAAGGGTCGTCTATGAGGGTTGTGCGGATCCGGAACCCCTCCAGCCGCGCCGCCGATTGGGGATCGGCGCACACCCTCACCCGGGTGTGGCCCAGCGTCGCGGGGGCGCGCTGGGCGGTTTCACCGGCCCGGTACGGCACGCACGCCGTACCGGGCCGGAGGGACGCGTTCGGCCCACGCGTTCCGCCGGAACGCGTTCAGCCCAGGCGGGCGATCGACTTGGTCTCCAAGTAGGCCGACAGGCCCTCGGGGCCGAGCTCCCGGCCGAGGCCGCTGGCCTTGAAGCCGCCGAACGGCGTGTTCGGATCGAGCGTGTGCATCATGTTGACGCCGTACGTGCCCGTGCGCACCCGGCGGGCGACGTCCATCCCGCGCTCGGTGTCGGCCGTCCAGACCGAGCCCGACAGGCCGTAGTCGCTGTCGTTGGCGATCCGCACCGCGTCCGCCTCGTCCTCGAACGGGATCACCGCCAGCACCGGGCCGAAGATCTCCTCACGGGCGATGCGCATGTCGTTGGTGGCCCCGGCGAAGACGGTCGGGGCGACGTACCAGCCCCGGTCGTACGGCCGGTCGAGGCCTCCGACGACGGGCTTGGCGCCTTCCTCGATGCCCGCCCTGATGTAGCCCTCGACCCGCTCCTGCTGCCGCCTGGCCACCAGCGGCCCGATCCCGGTGGCCGGGTCGGCGGGGTCGCCCACCTGCTGGCTCGTCACCATCTCGGCGACGGCCTGGACCACCTCGTCGTACCGGTTGCGGGAGGCGAGGATGCGGGTCTGCGCGACGCACGCCTGGCCGTTGTTCATCAGCGAGGCCATCGACAGGAAGCCCATGGCCGAGGGTAGGTCGCAGTCGTCCAGGATGATCGCCGCGGACTTGCCGCCGAGTTCGAGCGTGCAGCGCTTGAGCTGCTCGCCGCAGATCGACGCGATCCTGCGGCCGGCGGCGGTCGAGCCGGTGAAGGCCACCTTGTCGACGTCCGGGTGGGAGACGAGGTGCTCGCCCGCCTCGCGGCCGGCCGCGACGATGTTGACGACCCCGGCGGGGATGCCTGCCTCCTGGATCATCTCGGCGAGCAGGTAGGAGTCGAGCGGCGTCTCGGGAGCGGGCTTGAGCACCACGGTGCAGCCCGCGACGAGCGCCGGGGCCAGCTTGGTCATGGTGACGAACTGGGGGACGTTCCAGGGGACGACGGCCGCCACCACGCCGACCGGCTCGCGTCGGACGATCATCGGGCCGAACAGGCCGGGCCGCTCCTCCTCCTCGGGGAACGTCGCCCCGAGGCCCGCGTAATACTTGAGCATGCCCAGCGGCTGCGGCGCCTGGGCGAGCTGGGAGAACGTGATCGGAGAGCCCATCTCCGTCGTGATGATCTCGGCCATCTCGGCTTGGCGCGCCTCGTAGATCTCCGCCAGCCGTCCCACGATCGCCGCGCGCTCGGCCATCGTCATCCGCGGCCAGGGCCCGTTGTCGAAGGCGTCCCTGGCGGCCGCGACGGCCCGGTCCATGTCGGCGGCGGTGCCGTCCGGCACGCGGCCGACGACCTCCTCGCTGTGGGGAGAGATCACCTCGATCGTGCCCGTGCCCGCGGGGGCCACCCAGTCGCCCCCGATGAACAGCGTGTCGTGCTGCAGCATGCCTGCCTCCTGATCGGGTGCGTCTTCGCGCACTCAGTCAGACCGAACCATGTTCTGCTCGGCCTTGGCAAGAGCCTCCGCGGTCCGGCCCGCCCGGGTGGCGCGGGCCGGACCGCGGGTCCTACGGAAGCGCCCGCCCGAGCAGGTGGGTCATCGACCGCCGGACCAGGTCCGTCCGCATCGCCTGCGTCGTCGCGCCCTCCGCGCCGAAGCCGAAGTAGACCGTGTCCTTCGTGGTGATGCCCGCGCCGTCGTCGAGCGACCGGTCGCTGCGCGCCCAGTCGTTCAGCGCGGTCGCCGAGCCCGGAGGCGGCCCGGCGACGGTCCAGCCGCCCAGGTCGTCCTCGAACGAGGTCTCCGTGAGGGTCGCGCCGTCGGCCTTGACGGCCACGTCGTCCAGCCACACGCCGAGGCCCTGCGTGCCCCAGTCGCTGATGTAGGAGATCGACACCTCGACCTTCTTGCCCGCGTACGCCGTCAGGTCGACCGACCACTGCTGCCAGCCGTTCGACGAGCCGGAGGCCGCGTGCCACGCACCGGTCGTGCCGGTGGCGGTGCAGGACGACGCGCCGTCGTACGTCTGGTAGTGGGCGGTGAACGGATGGATGTCCACCCAGCCGGCGGCGCAGCTGTCGCCGGCCTCCTGCGAGGTGTGCCCGTTGGCGTCGGGCAGCGTCGTCCAGTCGTCCTGGCCCGCCGTGTGCGCCTCGACGGTCAGGAAGTCCCAGCCCGGTTCGGTGTTGTACGACGTCCAGAACGACAGCTCGCCACTGGTCTTGCCGGTGAGGTCGATCGTCCTCGTCAGGCGCTTGTAGGACACGTCCGCCTGGCCGCTCTGCACGTCCCAGGCACCGGTGCGCGGGCTGAACGGCGATCCCGCGCCGTACTGCCACTTGAGCGGGGCAGAGCTGGCGAACTGCGGGAACCGGTCGGCCGGCAGGACCGAGGAGGTCGTGACGAACGAGGAGGTGCGGTTCTGGTTCCCGGGCGAGTCGCCGCCGTTGAGCGTGCCGGTGAAGCCGGCGAAGGCGCCGCCGGCTCCCCGCAGCGGCAGCGTGTTCCCGTCGGCGTCCTGGCCGCCGCCCTCCACGTAGGTGTAGGCGCCCAGGTAGTACTGCACGAAGTCGTTGCTCAGCGAGAGGCACGGCGGCTTGCTCAGGGTCGTGCACTCGGGTTGCGCCGGGTAGTCCGGCTCATACCAGTAGGAGCCGTTCGCGTTCTGGGCGTACAACGCGTACTTGCCGGTGGCGAGCAGCTTGCCGCCCTCGTTGAGGTAGTCGCGGAACGCCAGCTCCAGAGCCTCGGCCAGGTTGGCGGCGGTGCCGCCGGGCTGCCCGGACGCGCGGGGGATGATGTCGTCGCCGGTCTCCCAGACCACGGCCTTGTAGTGGCTGAGAACCCCGAGCGGGTGGGGCGCCTTGCGGCCGTTCTTGTCCACGTCGTACACGTCGGAGGAGTAGCCGGCCTCCGCGAGCGCCTCGGCGTAGTCGTCGGCGTACTTCGCCTCCGTGACGCCCTGGGCCGGGCTGATGCCCGTGACGTCCTCCGCCGCGACGATCAGGACCTTGCCGCCGATGTCCGTGGCGACCTTGTAGGTGAACTCCTCGCTCTTCTTCGTGCGCGAGCGGAACCACACCTTCACGGTGTCGCCGGGCTTCGCGCCCTTGACCGTGCCCCTGAGCTGGTGGAAGTAGGTGTCGTAGCCGTCGCCGTACCGCTCGCCGCCCTTCCACTCGGAGGTCGGGACGGTCTTGGTGCGCCCGCCGTTGATCTGGTAGTCGAGGAACACGGGCCCGAGCTTGCGCTTGGCGTCCACCTGCACGACCTGGTCGGTGCCGTAGCTGACGTCGAACGCGTCCACGACGAAGTCGGGCACGGTGTTGCCGAGATGGCTGACCGGCTCGCTCGGGTCGAGGGCCGACTTCGCGACGTCGAGCGCGAAGGGAAGCTGCTTTTCGAACTCGGCCTGCACCAGCGCCTCGTCGTCGGGGAAGACGAAGCCGCAGCCGTCGCAGCCCTCCTCCAGCTCCGGCGTCCAGGCGAGCGTGCCGTACGCCTTGTGGGCGTGGTCGGTGGTCTCGCCGTTCGTCGTGTAGAGCTCGGCGCCGACCCCGGGGTCGAAGCCGGGGACGGCCGGCTTCTCGTCGGTGCCGGTCAGCGCCAGGTAGACGGGGTCGTCCGCGGTCTTGGTGGCGACCTGCCAGCCCTCGGGATACAGCAGAAGCGGGCCGTAGGAGTGGTAGTTGACCTGCGCCTTGAAGCGCAGCCGCTTGAGCAGGCCGTCCATGGCCCGGGTCTCGGGCTCCGACGCCGGGCCCGTGCCGCGGTAGGTCTCACTGCTGAAGACGCTGGAGGAGCCCTCTTCGTCGTACCCCCAGCGCGTGGGGAAGTTGCGGTTGGGGTCGACGCCGTCGTTGCCCGTGATCTGGCCGTCCCCGTCGTTGTCCCGGAGGTTCTTGCGCCAGAGGCGGTTGCCCTCGGTGAAGGTGAAGTCGTAGCCGTCGGGGTTGGCGACCGGCACGAACCACACCTCGGTGGTGGTCAGCAGCCGGCCGACGTCGGATGTGCCCTTGTTGGCCACCAGATACTTCAGCAGCCGCATGTCGACCTCGGTCGCGATCCACTCACGGGCGTGCTGGGTGGCCGAGTAGAGCACCGACGGCTTGACGCCGTCGGGCAGCACCCGGGCCAGCTTCGTCAGCTTCAGCGCGAGGATGTCCTTCCCCTGGACGGTCTTGCCGATCGTCTCCAGCTTCGCGATGTCCTTGTTGGCGTCCGCGATGGTCCTGAGCTGGTCGGCGATCCCGCCCTTCTCCGAGTAGGACTTCCAGACGGTGTATCCGCCGGCCGCCTGCGCCTTCGCGGCCTGCAGCTGCGTCTGGCCCTGCGGGTTGCGCACCGGCTGTGGCCGGTAGCCCAGGATCTGGAGCTTCTTGAGCTCGGCGGGGGTCGCCGTCAGTTCGACGTGCTCCTTGTCGCCCGCGATGTGCCGCTGGACGACGTCGAAGCCCTTCTGGGTCAGCGTGCCCGAGGTGCCGGGCGCGCTGTCGAGCTGGTAGAGGTCGGCTTGGTCCGTTGGGGGGAGCGGGTCGCCCTGGCCGGCCTGCGCCGGGGAGACCGGCAGCAGGAGCGCCGCGCCGAGAGCCGCGGCGGCCAGAGTCGAGACGATCTCTCGTCGGGACATCGGTGAGCCCTTCGTGGGGGGTGACGATCTCCCGAATCTCTGCCGGGGTCAAACCGCGTTCAAGTGCGGTAAGGCGACGCGTAAGTCTCGAATTGGTCACAGCCCGGGAAATCCGGGCCTTGTCCGCTTTAGACCCAAGAGTTTCACCTGTTCCGGTAGCAGACGTAAAGATCGTCTTCTATAGTTTCAGGCCGAATCCGAGTGGAGGTCGCGTGCGGTCGGGACGCTGGGCCAGGCTGGCGGTGGTCACCACCGCGCTGCTCGTCGTACCGTCCGTCTCGGGTGCGCTCCGCGCCGAGGCCGAGCCGGACCAGCAGGCCAAGCTCCGCAAGCTCACCCAGGAGGCCGCCGCGCTCCAGAAGGAATACCGCGGCGAGATCCTCAGCCTGGACGACGCGAAGAGGGCCGCGCAGAAGGCGTCCGGAAGGGTCAGGAAGCTGAAGGGGGACCTGCTCGCGGCCCAGCGGCAGGTGGCCGCGTTCGCCCAGACCTCGTACATGAGCGGGGGCGCGGACGCCTCCCGGCTCTTCTCCCTGTCGGCCGACCCGAGCTCGCTGGCGACGCTGGCCTATCTGGGCAACGCCAGGACCGAGCGGCTCAACAGCGTCAAGGATCTCGTCGCCAAACAGAAGAAGGCGGCCGCCGCGGCCGCCGACGAGATCGACAAGCTGCAGGCCCACATCAAGGAGCTCAAGTCGAGGCGCGGCGAGGTCGAGCGGCTGATGGCCAAGTACGGCTTCCAGACACCCGACGCCGGCAGCGGCCTGACCCCGCGCCTGATCTCGACGCGCAACGCCATCATGTCGCAGTTCCCGATGCCTTTCGGCGTGGGCTGCCTGCGGCCCGGCGACCCGGGAGAACACGGCAAGGGCCGGGCCTGCGACTTCATGATGAGCAGTGGCGGCCGGATGCCCGACGCCGTGGCCAAGGAGCGCGGTGACGCCCTGGCGCAGTGGTGCATCCAGCACGCGAGCGAGTACGGGATCATGTACATCATCTGGCAGCAGCGCTACTACGACATGCGTACGCATGCCGGTTGGCGGATGATGTCCGACCGCGGCGGCATCACCGCCAACCACTACGACCACGTTCACGTGTCGGTGCTCTGAGCCTCCAGGAACTTCCGCAGCCAGTGGTAGGACGCCTTCGGGGTGCGCTGCTGGGTCTCGAAGTCGACGTGGACCAGGCCGAATCGCTGGTGGTAGCCCTCGGCCCACTCGAAGTTGTCCAGCAGTGACCAGACGAAGTAGCCCCGCAGGTCCACGTCCGCCTGGCGCATCGCCCTGATGTGGCCGTCGAGGTAGGCGATCCGCTCCTGGTCGTCCAGGCCCTCGTACGAGCAGCCGTTCTCGGTGATGTAGACGGGCGGCAGCGCGTCGCCGTACCTGGCCTTGAGGGAGTCGAGCAGTTCGCGCAGGCCGTCGGGGACGACGGGCCAGCCGAACGCCGTGGTGGGAACGCCGGAGATCTCCTCGAACCGGAACGGCAGGCCGTCCCCGCCCGGGCCGCCGATCCGGGTGGGGTTGTAGTAGTTAATCCCCAGCCCGTCGAGTGGCTGGGCGATCGTCTCCAGGTCGCCGGGTTGCACGGGGATTTCGACGCCGAACGCCGACAGATCGGGGTAGGCGCCGGTGAGGACCGGGTCGTTGAACAGCCGGTTGTGCAGGATGTCGTACGTCTCGGCGGCGGCCAGGTCCTCGGGCGAGCCGGAGGCGGGCCAGACCGGGGTGCAGTTGTTGGTGATCAGCACCTGCTCCGCCCCGGCCGCCCGCAGCGCCTGCGTGGCCAGGCCGTGCCCGAGCAACTGGTGATGGGCCACCGGCAGCGCGTCGAACATGAGTGCCCTGCCCGGGGCGTGTATGCCCAGGCCGTATCCCTCCACCATGTGGACGAACGGCTCGTTGAGCGTGATCCACATGCGTACGCGGTCGGCCAGTCGTTCGGCCACGACGGCGGCGTAGTCGGCGAAACGGCGGGAGGTGTCACGGTCGAGCCAGCCGCCCTCGTCCTCCAGCGCCTGCGGCAGGTCCCAGTGGAAGAGCGTTGGCACGGGAGCGATGCCGCGCTCGCACAGCGCGTCCACGAGACGGTCGTAGAAGTCGAGTCCGGCCTGGTTGACCGGGCCGGCGCCGGTGCGCATCACCCGCGGCCAGGCGATGGAGAAGCGGTAGGCGTTGACGCCGAGGCCGGCCATCAGCGCCACGTCCTCGGGGTAGCGGTGGTAATGGTCGCAGGCCACGTCGCCCGTGTGCCCGTCACGGACCTTGCCGGGCGTGTGGGAGAAGGTGTCCCAGACGGAGGGCCCTCTGCCGTCCTCGGTGACAGCTCCTTCGATCTGGTAGGACGCGGTGGCCGTACCCCAAAGGAACATCGTGCCGCCTCTCTCAGTTAATATGAGGATAACTCATGTTAGCTCGGTTGTCCGAAAAGCGGGAGAGAATGGCGGAATGACAACAGGGGGAGCGTTGCGCCGACGGCCCGCACAGCGCCGCAGTCAGGAGCGGGTCGAGCGCATGCTGGACGAGTGCGCCCTGCTGCTGGACGAGGTGGGGTACGCCGCCCTGACCACCAAGGAGGTCGCCCGCCGGGCCGAGGTGCCGATCGGGACCTTCTACCAGTTCTTCACGGACAAGCAGAGCCTGGTCCGCGCGCTCGCGCTGCGGAACCTGGAGGCGTACCTGGACCGGATCGCCTCCCGGCTGGCCGCCGCGCCGCTGTCGGACTGGACCGGCGTCGTGGACCTGGTCGTCGACGAGTTCGTACGTATGAAGCGGACCACGCCCGGCTTCGGTGTGGTGGACTTCGGCGAGGTGCTCGCCGCTCCCGGCGGGCCTGCCCTTCCCGGCACCCAGCGGATGCTCGACGAGGCGCTGGAGAACAACGTGGTCGTCGCCGACCGGCTGCGCTCCCTCATCGTGGAGCTGCTCGGCGTGGCGCCGGGCGACGGCCTCTCGCGCGCCTTCGTGGTCGCCGTCGAGGCCGCCGACGCCGTGCTGAAGCTGGCCTTCCGCGCCCACCCCGACGGCGACCCCGACCTCATCGCCGAATGCAAACGCCTCGTCCGCCGCTACCTCTCCGACCACCTGGGCTAGGCACGCGAAAGGATATTGGGCTTCCGCTTTGGGCGCAGCAGCTTCAGTCCGGCGGGACCTGCCCGTCACTTTGGGGCTTACGGCAGGCGGGCGGGGTCGTCATAGCGCTCATGGCCGAGATGCCGATGAGGTGGTGGCGGACCTGCTCATCGATTTGATGGCCGTGCGGCATCAGATGGAGACCTCGACGCCGGATGACGTGACCGAGTTGCACCGGGTCACGGCGGCGCTCGCGTCCGTCCACGCCAACGCGCTGACCCGGCTCGGCGAGCACGGCGCCGCCTTGCGCTGGGGGCGTACGGCCCGCCAGGCCGCCGACGCCTCGGGAGATCTGCGACTGCGGTTGCTGGTGCGCGGCGAGGAGGCCGGTCACGGCCTTTATGGCCAGCGCGGTCCGGAGACCGTCCTCGCACTCGTCGAGAGTGCCGAGCGCATCGCCGGAGGATCCAGCGTGGACCTCCTGACCACCCGGGCAAAGGCCCTGACGGTGCTCGGCCGGCACAACGAGGCCCGTACGGCGCTGGACGACCTGCTGCGGCCGGCCTCGTCAGGTGTTACCGCCGACTCCTTCGGCTTCTGGAAGCCAACCAGATTCATTTCGCGGAGAGTCGGGTCCACGCCGGAGCGGGCAACGAGCCCGAGGCGGACCGGGCACGCGAGGATGTGCTCCGGCTCACGAGCTCTTACCAGTACAACGCGAACGTCTGCCTGCATGAGGCGCTGCGCACGGTCGCTCAGGGTGGCGTCGACCAGGGCATGCGCCAGGCGACAACGGTGATCGACCGGCTCGCTGCCGCATGCCCTGCGATCGCCGGCAAAGGGGACCCCTCGTCAAACGGCAGGCGGCACCGGTGCCGTGTGGTCTCGGAGGGAGGCCGACCCGCGTGCGTGGAGGCTCTGCCCGGCGTCGTGGCGCGGAAGACCTGAACCCCGAGGTGGGGGGACGGGCATGGCTCCTGGCGGTCAGTGTCGCGACGCCTTCGCCGCGGTCGGCAGCTCTGCCAGAGCCGGATGAACCCGTCCCGGCTGGATCGTCGTGATCGAGTAGGTGGCGACGCCGTTCACGACGAACGGGTCCTCCGCGCTGATCCGCTCGATGGTCTCGCGGTCCACGCCGCACGCCACGATGGCCCCGCCCTGTGACGACGGCACCGTCTGCCCCGAGACCAGGAAGACGCCGTCCGCGTGGTGTCGTTCGAGATAGCCGATGTGATCGCGAACGAAGGGAGCGGCGTCTTCCTCGGAGCCCGTGTAGGTGACGATCAGCACGTGCAGCATGCCGCCATTCAAGCAGCCCGGCCGGTCAGGAGGCGGGTAGTGATGTCCGCCAGGCGTTCGCCCTGGTAGCGGGCGGCTGCGAGAGTCTCCTCGGACGGGGTGCCCGCGCCGCCCCGATGAGCGGTGCCGTACGGGTTGCCGCCCGCGGGGTACACCACCGGGTCGGTGTAACCGGGCGAGACGATGATCGAACCCCAGTGGTGGAAGGTGTTGTAGAGGGCAAGGATCGTCGACTCGTTGCCGCCGTGGGCGTTGTGGGCGCTGGCGAAACCGGTGGCGGGCTTGTTGGCCATGACGCCCTGCTGCCAGATGCCGCCCGTGGTGTCGATGAACTGCTTGAGCTGTGAGGCGATGTTGCCGAAGCGGGTCGGCGAGCCGAAGGCGTAGGCGTCTGCCCAGATCAAATCGTCCAGCGTGGCGACCTCGACGTCTTTGGCGGCCTCGACGTGTTCGCGCCAGGCCGGGTTGGCGTCGATGGCGGAGTCCGGGGCCAGTTCGGGGACCCGGCGCAGCCGGACGTCGGCGCCGGCCTTCTCCGCACCCTCGGCTATCGCCGTGGCGAGCTGGTGGACGTTGCCGGTGGCCGAGTAGTAGATGACCGCGATCTTGGCACCCATGATGACGTCTCCTCCGAATGACGATCAACCGGATAGTTATCCGGTTCGTCGGCAGTAAATCGGATAACAATCCGGTTTGCAAGTCGGAGGGCGGATCTCCAGTCCGGTAGCCTCGGGACCATGTCCCGCATCGAGCTTCCCGTCACCGGACAGGCGCTGCCGGAGCGCGCGGACGCCGCTCGGAACCGGCGGAAGATCCTCGACGCGACGGCTCGCCTCATAGCGGAGCAGGGCCCGGAAGCCGTCACCATGAACGCCGTGGCGCACGCCGCGGGGATGGGCGTCGGCACCGTCTATCGCCGGTTCGGTGACGTGAGCCGTCTCCTGTTCGCGGTGCTGGACGACGGTGAGCAGCGTTTCCAGCAAGCTTTCATGTCCGGTCCACCGCCCCTTGGCCCCGGCGCCCCGCCCGCCGAGCGGCTGCGCGCCTTCCTCCACACGGTCGCCGACCGCATCATCGAGCAGGGCGCGATCATGCGGGCGGCGGAGAGCGCCTCACCGGGAGCCCGCTACCAGAGCGGCGCCTACCTCACCATGCACACGCATGTGTCCCTGCTGCTGCGCGAGATGAGACCCGAGTCGGACCCCACGGTCCTGGCCCACTTGCTGCTCGCGCCGTTCGTGCCGAGCCTGTTCGAGCACCTCACGGTCGAATGCGGTGTGACGGAGGACCAGATCAAAGCCGGCATCGACAGCCTGCTCGAGCTTTAGCGGGCGCCCGTCGTCCGTGCGCCCGCACGCGGGCGGCCTCGCCGACTAACGCGCCCCCCGGTGGCGGGGCCGGTTCGTGCCGCCACCGGGGGTGCCATGCGATGGTCAGGCGGGGGCGTCGAGGCGGGCGATCTGCTCGTCGCCGAGCTTGACGTCGACGAGCAGTTCATCGAGCTGGGCGACCGAGCTGACGCCGACGATCGGGATGATGTCCTGCGCCCGCAGCCAGGCGAGGACGACCTGGTTGCGCGTCGCGCCGAGCTCGCCCGCCACCTCGTCCAGCACCGCGAGCCGCCGGATGGTGCCCGGGTGGTCGTAGTGCTCGGGCAGCGGCTTGCCGGCGTACGCGCCCGCCAGCAGCGAGGTGTAGACCCACAGCGTCAGGTCGCCCTCGGAGCGTACGTAGTCGAGCAGTTCCTCGGTGACCAGGGTGTGCCCGCCCTCGGGCAGCCGTACGCCGGGGCGGGGGCGGAGGTAGGAGTGGCGTAGCTGCACGTGGCCGTACCGGGTGCCGCCACGTGCCGCCGCCAGTGAGCGGGCCCGCTCCAGCCGCCACACCGCGTGGTTGCTCGCGCCCACCTCCTTGGCCTTGCCGGCGAGCACCAGTTCGTCGAAGGCGGCGACCGTCTCCTCCAGCGGCGTGGACCTGTCGTCGATGTGCGCCCAGTACACGTCCACGTGATCGGTGCCGAGACGCCGCAGGCTGCCCTCGATCGCGGCCCGGACCACACCGGCGGACAGGCCCTCGGCGGCGTCGAGGGTACGCGCGCCGGGCACGGACGGGCGGGCGCCGCACTTGGTGCTGATCACCACCTTGTCGCGGTTGCGCCGGGAGGCGAGCCATCGGCCGATGGTGGCCTCGCTCTCGTCGCCGGTCGCGCCCTCCTGCCAGAACGGATAGTTGTTGGCCGTGTCGAGGATCGTTCCGCCGCCTTCGACGAAGCGGTCGAGGATGGCGAACGAGGTCGCCTCGTCCACGGTGGTCCCGAAGGGGATCGTTCCCAGAGCGATTCTCATGCGGACCACCTTGCCGCCTGGAGCGCACTCCAGCACAAGCGGCTCTCACCGGCGGCGGGTGAGGGCCTTGCGGCCGCGCGCCACGATGGTTTCGACGTCCGTCAGGTCGCTCATGTCGCGGGCGCTCGCCAGTGCCTCCTTCGCCGCGTCGTAGGCGTCCAGGACCGCGTTCCAGTCCACCTCGCCGGTCCGGTCCGTCAGGCTGTCGATCTCCTCGCCCAGCCGGGTCACGTTCTCCTCCTGGACACGTCTGGCGTCCTCGAACCGGACCGCTCTCTCGGCGGCCTGCTCCCTGGCGACTCTCCGCCGCCGCACCCTCGCCGTGATCAGCCCGACGACGATCCAGAAGACGACCAGGCCGGCGATGCCGAAGAAGACCAGCCAGCCGACGGACAGCCGGCTGGAGGACCCCGACAGGTCGATGTCCTGGGCGAAGTCCTGCTTCAGCCCGGTGACCTCGGCGCCTTCGAAAGTGGCGCCCCGCAGTTCGGCGTCGCTCAGATCGGCGTCGGTCAAGATGGCCTTGCGGAAGACCGCGTCCCGATACTTGCCGCTGCGCAGGTACGCCCGGTCCATCCTGGCGCCGGTGAAGTCGGCCTGGTCGGCCGTGACGCTGATCAGCTCCGCGTCCCGGAGGTCGGCGCCGACCAGCTTGGCCTGCGTGAGGTTGGCGCTGCCGAGCGCCGCGTCCGACAGGTCGGCCCGGGACAGGTCGGCCCCCACGAGATCGGCGCTGCCGAGCTTGGCGCGCCGCAGTCGTGCCCCCCGCAGGTCGGCGCCCTTGACGGAGCGCAGGCCCGTCCCGACGGCGGAGACGTCACGGAGGATCGCCCGGTTCAGCTTGACCCCCGTCAGGTCGACGCCGTCCAGCTTGGCGCCGGTCAGGTCGGCGCAGCTCAGGTCGTCGGGGAAGTCCGTGACCGCGGTCAGGTCCCAGCCCCGGTAGTCCTGACCGCTGCCGGGCTCGCACGACGGGTCCGGCGCCGGCAGGAACCTGGGCACACCCCTGCTCCCGGCCAGCCGGGCATCCCTGACATCCCGCAGGTCGGCCCCGGCGAGGTCGGCTCCCCGGAAGTCCGCGCCGGTCATCACCGACTCGTACAACTGCGCGCCGCTGAGATCCGCCTGCCGCAGGACGGTCTTGATGAAGGTGGCGCCGTAGAGCCTCGCCTTCGCCGCCTTGACCCGCCTGAGGTCGGCCCGGCGCATGTCCGCGCCGTAGGCGGCGGCGTCGGTCAGATCGACGCCGACCAGCTTCGCGTCGTCGAACTGCGCGTCGTACGCCTTGGCCCGCGCCATCGTGGCCCCGCTCAGGTCGGCCCCCTCGAGATGCGCGTAGTAGGGCGAGGAGTCGTCCATCGTCGCCTCGCGCAGGTCGCTGCCGCGCAGGTCCGCGTAGTACAGCTCGGCCTCGGACAGGTCGGCCTTGCGCAGCCTCGCCCCGGCCATCTGGGCGTACCCGAGGTGGGCCCCCTTGAGCGAGGCTCCACTCAGATCGGCCCCGACGAGCACGCTGCGCACGGTCAGGCCGTCCAGCTTGGCGCCCCGGAGGTCCGCGCAGGACAGGTCGGCGGGCAGCGCCATCCGGGTGAGGTCCCTGCCGGCGAGGTGCGGGCCGCTGCCGGGGCGGCAGGGGAGCCGGTCGCCGGGCGTCGCCGCGGCGGCCGGGGTCATCGGGATCGACAGCAGAACCGCGGCGGAAAGGGTCACCAAACCGGCGACTGAGCGGGGGATGCCGGGCATTTCTCACTGGCTCCATCGGGGACGCCGCCCGGACGCTCCCTGGGGAGACGCGGGCACCGGATCGTACGTGGCATGACCTGTTATAAATCGGCGAGTTGCGAGCCGCTTGCGAAACGCCTACAGGAACGACCCACCTGTACGCGATGCGTGCGAGATTCGATGTGACAGGATCAATGGCGTGGCCGTGTACACACCTGGACAGGTCGTCGAGGAGACCGGTTTCAGCCTCGACACCCTTCGGTACTACGAACGGATCGGGCTGCTGGAGCCGGTCGGCCGTAACGCGGCGGGCCAGCGGCGGTTCACCGAGGACGACGTGAGCTGGCTCGGCATGATCCGCTGCCTGCGGGACACCGGCATGCCGATCGCGGAGATGCTGCGCTTCGCCCAGCTCGTACGGCAGGGCGAGCACACCGTCGGGGACAGGATCGCGCTGCTGGAGGAGCACGACCGGAAGGTCGAGGCCCAGGTCGCCGACCTGCGCCAGAAGCAGGGCGCGATCCAGCGGAAGATCCAGTACTACAAGGACGTGCGGACCATGCGCGACATGCTCCCCGACTGCGAGCAGGCCTCCTGAGCGCACGGTGCCCGGCCCGCTCGTGAGCGGGCCGGGCACGTGGCTCACGTCGTGCGGTACGCCTCGGCCTGGAGGTTGTAGAGGTCGGCGTAGAGGCCGTCGAGGGCGATCAGTTCCTCGTGCGTGCCGTGCTCGCGGACCTTTCCGTGGTCGAGCACGTAGATGCGGTCGGCGTAGCGGACGCTGGCGAGGCGGTGGGTGATGAGCAGCACGGTCCGGCCGTCCGCGTGCTGCCGGATCCGCTCGAACAACGCGTGCTCGGCCCTGGCGTCGAGGGCGGCCGTGGGCTCGTCGCAGATCAGCAGGGGCGCGTCACGGTAGAAGCCGCGGGCCACCGCGATCCGCTGCCACTGCCCGCCCGACAGTTCGTGGCCGTTCTTAAACCGGCGGTCGAGCAGCGTGCGATAGCCGTACGGGAGTTCGGCGATGACCTGGTCGGCGCCGGCGACCTCGGCGGCGCGGGCCACCTCGGTCTCGCCCTTCTCCATGCCCATGGTGATGTTGTGGCGGGCGGTCAGCGGCCACCGGGTGTGGTCCTGGGCGATGACCGCGATCCTGCGGCGCAGGCTGTCCGGATCGACCTCGGAAAGGTCGACGTCGTCCCACCGGACGCGGCCGCCGTCCGGCTCGTAGAGCCCGGCGAGGATCTTGGCGAGGGTCGTCTTGCCCGAGCCGTTCTCCCCGACGAGGGCCACGACCTCCCCACGCTCGATGCGGACCGACACCCCGCGCAGAGCGGGCGACGGCGCCGCGGGATAGGAGAAGGTGACGTCCTCGACCATGATGCGGCCGAAGCCGTCGGGGGCCGTGCGGTCGCGGGCGGGCGGGATGCGGCCCTCGGCGTGGGCGATGAAGTCCAGGAAGTCGGTGAAGTAGAGGCCCTCCTCGTAGAGCCGGTTCGTCGCGTACATGAAGTTCGACAGCGACGTCTGCCCGGACCGGATGGCGAGCACCGCGGTGCCGGCCACCGCGAGGGGCACCGCCCCGGCCGCGAGCAGCAGGCCGAGCGCGACGTAGACCGCGCCCTGCCCCAGGCCGCCCAGCGCCTCGCCGAGGACGCGGGCGACGGTCTGCCGCCGCGCGAGGTCGAGCATGACCCGCTGCTCGCCCCGGGCGACCGCGTCGAACATCCGCAGCAGGAAACCGCGCATGGTGAACGTGCGGACCTCGGCCGCGGTGTCCTTGTCCGCCAGCAGTTCCTCGATGATCCACTTGCGCCGTCTGGCCGGGACGAGCACCAGGGCGGTCGTGTAGCGCATCCTGGCGGTCCGGACGGCCGCCCAGGCGTCGGGGACGACCGCGAGCAGGAGCAGGGGCAGCAGCACGGGATGCAGCACGCCCAGCACGCCCGCCGCCGCCACGATGCCGACCAGGCCCGACAGCGTGTCGATGGTCGTGCTCACGATCATCTCGGCCATCTGCATGCCGCGGATGCGGGCCCGCTGCAGGGCGTCGTGGAACTCGGGGTCGTCGAAGCTGACGAGGTCGACCCGGCTGGTCAGCGTGTAGAGGCGCTCTTCCGTGATCCGGCTGACCTGGGGTTCGAGCCGGGACTGGGCCCAGTTGGACCCGGCCTGCAGGGCCGTGCGCGCGGTGGCGGCAAGGCCCACGAGCAGCAGGCTGGGCAGCGCGGCCCTGACCCGCTCCGGGGTGGGGCCGGCCTGGAACAGCGCGGTCAGCACGCCCGTCGTGGCGAGCAGGCCGAAGGCGGTGAAGACGCCGCCGAGTGTGCTCAGCGTGACCGTGGCCACGGTGTCGCGTGGACTGGCCTCCCAGGCGATGCCCAGTGCCTGCCGGATCAGCCGGGGCAGCCGTCGCGCGACCGTGAGGAAGCCCAGCCCCGCCATCGTCCCGTAGTGTCGCGCCCACTGTGGAGATTCGACGTCCGCCATGTCCGGCAGGTCGTCCTCCGACAGATGATCTGGTCCCCCCTGTTGTGTGACCGTCATGCCTGCAGTGTGAGCGCGCGCGCCGACAATTTCTCAGGCCTCGTTCGCGGCGACGGCTTTGACGCACGCCCCTAACACCTCGCCAGGGCCCGTATGCAGAGACGTTATCGGCACAAACTTGACGGCGTGCCGGTGGAAGTGGGTTGATGGGGCCTGCTGACAACGTTGTCAGCCATATGTGTCTTCGGGGGCCCGAAATCCTCGTAAAAAAGCCTGAAGGGAATGTTGCGATGAGACGACGGTGGATGGCGGCCGTCGCGGTCTCTGTTGCAGGTCTGCTCACTCTTTCCGCCTGTGGTGGCGGTGACAAGCAGGAGAGCGGAGGCGGTCAGGCCGCGAAGAAGGTCGAGGTCTTCTCGTGGTGGACGGGTCCCGGTGAGGCCGACGGCCTCAAGGCGATGCGTGAGATCTTCGCCAAGCAGAACCCGAACTTCGAGTTCTTCGACGCCGCGGTGGCGGGTGGCTCGGGCGACCAGGCCCGCGCGCTGCTGTCCAGCAAGCTGCAGGCCAACCAGCCCCCGGACACCTTCCAGGGTCACGCCGGCGCCGAACTCCAGGGCTACATCAAGAGCGGCAAGCTGGAGTCGCTGAACTTCCTGTACGACGAGCTGAAGCTGAAGGAGGTCTTCCCGCAGCAGCTCATCGACCAGATCTCGGTGCAGGGCCAGGTGTACTCCGTGCCGGTGAACATCCACCGGTCGAACGTCCTGTGGTTCAACCCCTCGGTCCTCAAGCAGGCCGGTATCCACGGCGCGCCGAAGACCGTCGAGGAGTTCATCGCCGACCTCGAGAAGGTCAAGAAGTCCGGGAAGATCCCGCTGTCGATCGGCTCGCAGTGGACCCTGGTGCACCTGCTCGAGTCCGTGCTGCTCGGCTCGCTCGGCACCGACGCCTACAACGCCCTGTGGACGGCCAACGCCGACTGGTCCAACGCGAACGTGACCAAGGCGCTGGAGAACTTCAAGACCATCCTGTCGTACGCGGGCAGCCCGCAGGACGACTGGCAGCCGGCGGCCAAGCAGGTCGCCGACGGCGAGGCGGCCTTCAACATCATGGGCGACTGGGCCTACGGCTACTTCCACAACCCGCCGGAGGGTGGTCTCGGCAAGGAGTCGCACAAGGACTTCGACTGGGCCGCGTCGCCGGGCACGGACGGCACCTTCATGTGGCTGTCGGACAGCTTCACCCTGCCGAAGGGCGCGCCCAACCGCGACGGCGCGATCGCGTGGCTGAAGGTGGCCGCCAGCAAGGAGGGCCAGGACGCGTTCAACCCGCTGAAGGGCTCGATCCCGGCCCGCAAGGACGCCGACCAGTCCCTCTACAAGGACTACCTGTCCTGGGACCTGGAGCAGTGGGCGAGCGACAAGCTGGCCGGCTCGATCCAGCACGGCGTGGTCGCCAACGACCAGTGGCGTCAGGCGATCACCGACGCGGTCGGCCTCTTCCAGCAGGACAAGGACGTCGCCAAGTTCCAGCAGGCGCTGGTCGCGGCGGCCAAGAACAGCGGCCAGTGACCTGATCTCCTCGTACGGCCCACGCTGGGTCCACACGGCGTGGGCCGTACTTGACTTCTGAGAGGTACAAGTGACGCGGGTGCGCAGATGGCTGCCCGGGCTACTCCTGGTGTCGCCGTCGATCATCCTCATCGCGGTCTTCGTGTACGGCCTGCTGGGCTGGAACTTCAAGCTCGCCATGACCGACAAGCACGACGAGATCGCGGAGATCCCCGGCAACTTCGTCGGGCTGGAGAACTTCACCGGCATCTGGAGCGAGGAGCGCTGGGGCCTGTCGGTCCGGCACGCGATCGTCTTCACCGTGGTCTTCGTCGGCGGCGCGCTCGTCCTCGGCTGGTTACTCGCCTTCCTGATGGAGAAGGGCATCCGGGCGGAGAGCGGCTTCCGCGCCGTCTACCTGTTCCCGATGGCCGTCTCCTTCATCGCCACCGGCGTGGTCTGGCGCTGGCTGATGAACAGCGCGACGGGGGAGCAGGCGGTCGGGCTCAACCGGCTCTTCCACTATCTGGGGCTCGACTTCCTGCAGTGGCAGTGGTTCCGCGACCCCGACTGGGGCATGGCCGCCATGGCGATCCCGGCGATCTGGCAGATGTCCGGATACATCATGGCGTTGTTCCTCGCCGGGTTCCGGGGCGTGCCGGAAGAACTGCGGGAGGCCGCCCGGGTGGACGGCTGCAGCGAGTGGGGGGTCTACCGCTACGTGGTGCTGCCGATGCTGCGCCCGGTCACGCTGTCCGCGCTGATCATCCTCGGCCACATCTCGCTGAAGGTCTTCGACCTCGTCGTCGCGGTGTCGGGCAAGCAGATCATCACCGACGTGCCCGCGACGTTCATGTGGACGGCGGTCTACGACTCCCACGACCCGGCGAAGGGCGCGACGATCGCGTCCTACATCGTGCTGTCCGTCGCCGTCTTCGTCGTGCCCTATCTGATCTGGGACGCCCGTAAGGGGAAGCGTTGATGACCGCGCAAGTCGCCGAGAAGGCCCCGCGCACGGCGCCCGCCGCCCGGGTCCGCGAGAAGGGCCGGGCCGGCACGTGGGTGCGGCTCGTCCTGCTGCTGCTGTTCGTCCTGGTCTTCCTGATCCCGGTCTACGTGCTCCTGGTCACGAGCTTCAAGCCGCTCACCGAGGCCGACCCCACGCAGGCGTGGAACCTCCCCAAGGTGTGGACGACCGAGGCGTGGAGCGTCGCCTGGGAGAAGCTCGAACCCGGCATCGTCAACAGCTTCCTGCTCGCGGTCCCCGGATCGCTGATCTCCGCGGCCCTCGGGTCGCTGAACGGGTACGTGCTGTCCAAATGGCGCTTCCCCGGCGCCGACGTGCTGTTCACGCTGTTCCTGTTCGGCATGTTCATCCCGTACCAGGGCGTGATGATCCCGCTGGTGCAGCTCATGGTGAACGTGGGCGACGCGCTCGGCGTGCAGCTGTACGGCGGCATCCCGGGCCTGGTCCTCGCCCACGTGGTGTACGGCATCCCGATCTGCACGCTGATCTTCCGCAACTACTACGTCACGATTCCCGACGAGCTCATCGAGGCGTCCCGCGTCGACGGCGCGGGGATGCTGCGTACGCTCTGGTCGATCGTCCTGCCGGTCTCCGGCCCGGCGTTCGCCGTGGTGATCATCTGGCAGTTCACCTCGATGTGGAACGACTTCCTGTTCGCGGTCTTCCTCACCGGGCCGAGCTCCTGGCCGACCACGGTCATGCTCAACAACATCGCGGGCGCCGTGACGACGCCGTACAGCCAGCAGATGGCGGCGGCGATCCTGGCGTCCATCCCCACGATGATCATCTACGTGCTGCTCGGCAGGTTCTTCATGCGCGGTCTCATGGCGGGCGCGCTCAAGGGCTGAGTCTCCAGGGCTGACTCTCAAGGACTGAGTCTCAAGAGTCGAGGCGGCCGGACACCAGCGCGTCCCCGAGAGGAGTGCGCCGGTAGAGGACCTGCCGCCCGACCCGGGCGCCGGCGACCAGCCCGGCCGCGCGCAGCGCGGTCAGGTGGCCGCCGGCCGTCCCGAGCGCCAGCCCGAGGCGGGCGGCGAGCTGCGTGGTGGTCGCCGGGGTCTCCAGCTCGGCCAGGATCCGGGCCCGGGACCTGCCGACCAGCCCGGCGAGCGCCGCCGCGCCGCCCGCCCGCGGCCGCGCCGCCGCCACTCCGCGCGCCGGATACACCAGCGCGTACGGCCATGCCTCGTCGAGGTAGGCGATCACCTTGCGGACGAAGAGGCTGGGCAGGAACAACAGGCCCCGGCCGCCGAGCCGGTGCCGTTCGTCCCGGTCGCCGGAGGCCGCCACGTCGATGCGGGCCGATTCGGGTCGCCAGCGCACCCGCGGGCCGAGGTCGTCGAGCGCCGCCGCCCAGCCGTACGTCGCCAGCCGCCCGGCCCGCTGGATCACGTCGCGCTCCAGGATCGCGTGGAAGCGGGGCCACTGCGGCGCGACCAGCTCGGTCCAGGTGCGCTCGAGCCCGTCGGCCAGGAGCGCGACCACGTCGTCGTCCTCCAGGACCTCCCTGATCGCATCGGGCGGAGGCGGACGGCCGTCCAGCGACATCGCGATCTCGGCCCGCGCCCGTTCCAAGGGCGTCGCCCGCATCGCCGCGATCTCCTCGGCGAAGGCGACGTTGACCCCGGTCGGCGGCGGCGCGATGAAGTCGGCGTTGTAGGCCCCCTGCCGGAACAGCGCGACCAGCGCCCGCGCTCCCGGGCTGCCGGAAAGCAGCCGGGCGAACCGGGGGCGCGCCGTCGCGGCCCAGGACGCGTGTGCGCCCGCGGGCCCTCATGGTCGCGGGCGACCTCCTGCGCGTGGCCACGTGTCTCGTTCTCGGTCTCGGCGACCTGCCGATCGGGACCATGCTCGCGCTGGTGTTCGCGGCGGGCGTGCCCACCCCCCTGTTCTCGGCCGCGCGCGGCGCCGTGCTGCCCGACGTGCTGGCGGGGGACGCGTACGTGCTCGGCCGCGCCGTGTTCACGACGACCTCGGCGGGCGCGCAGGTCGCCGGGCTGGCCGTCGGCGGGGGTCTGCTCGCCGTGACGGGCCCGCACCGGGCGCTGCTGATCACCGCAGCGCTCTCACTGGGCAGCGCGGCGCTGACCCGCTTCGGGCTGCGCGACCGCCCGGCGCGCGCCTCGCGCCAGGCCGGCGCCGTACGGACGACGCTGCGGGTCAACCGTGCGCTGCTGGCCGACCGCGCCGTCCGGGGACTGCTCCTGGCGGGGTGGCTGCCGCCGATGCTCTCGGTCGGCGCGGAGGCCGTCTACGTGCCGTACCTCACCGGTGCGGGATCGGCGTGGGGCGCGGGGGTCGTGCTGGCCGCGGCGGCGGCGGGCATGGGCGCGGGGGAGTTCGCCGTCGGCAGGTTCGCCCCGCCCGCAGTGCGCGAACGCCTGCCCTTCGCGCTGGCGCTCCTACTGGGCGTGCCGCTGCTCGGGTTCGCCGTCCGCCCGGGGGTGGCCGGGGCGGCGGCGCTGGCCGCCCTGGCCGCGGCGGGGCTCGCCTACAACCTGGGGCTCCAGCGGCGGTTCCTCGACGCGGTTCCCGAGGCCGCGCGCGGGCAGGCGTTCGGCCTGCAGACGTCCGGGCTGATGACGGCCCACGCGCTGGGTGCCGCCGCCGCGGGCGCCCTTGCCGAACTCGTGCCCGCCCATCTCGCCATCGCGCTCTCGGGCTGCGGCGTGATCGTCGTCGTGCTCGCGCTGCGGGGTGATCTGCGGGGTGATCTGCGCGGCGAGCCGCTGCGGCGGGTCAGCCCGCCGTACGGTCCCGGCGGGGCAGGGGAGGGCGCTCGCCCGAGCCCCGCGGAACCAGCCGCGTAGCGAGTTCGATCCTGCTGGTCGGCCCCTCGTCCCCGGACAGGCGCATGAACAGCAGGTCGGCGGCCGTACGGCCGAGCCGGGCGGGATCCTGCGCCACCACGGTGATGCCGAGCAGGTCGGCCAGTTCGAAGTCGTCGAACCCCACCAGGGCGAGCCCGCCCGCGGCGCCCGCGTCGGCGGCGTCCGTGAGCGACGCCAGCGCCCGCAGGGTCTCCACGGTGGTGCGGCCGTTGCCGGTCAGCAACGCGGTCGGGGGGTCGGACGCCGTGAGCAGCCGGGTCAGGTCGGCCCGCATCCGCGCCGGGTCCGGCGGCCCCATGGCCACCAGCCCCTCGTCGTACGGCAGGCCGGCGGACGCCAGCGCCTGCCGGTAACCGCGCAGGCGTTCGGCGGCGGTGAAGATCCAGGGGGAGTCGCCGAGGAAGGCGATGCGGCGGTGGCCGTGCGCGATCAGATGAGCCGTGCCCGTCCGGGCCCCGCCCGCGTTGTCGCACAGGACGATGTCCGCCTCGCACCCCGCGCCCGGCGGCCGGTCGGCGAAGACCGCCTTGATCCCGGCCTCGAACTCGGGCGCGAGGTAGCCGTGGTCGCTCCCCGCAGGCACGATGATCAGCCCGTCCACGCGGCGGGCGCAGAAGGCGAGCACGAGATCGCGCTCGCGGGCCGCGTCCTCCCGGGACGACCCGGTGAACAGCAGATAGCCGTGGTGCAGCGCGGCGTCCTCCACGGCGCGGCTGAGGCTGGAGTAGAAGGCGTCTGCGACGTCCTCGATGACCAGGCCGATGCTCGCCGTACGGCCCCGCCGCAGGATGCGCGCGCTGTCATTGCGGCGGTAGCCGAGCCGCTCGATCGCCGCCTGCACGCGGCTCGCGGTCGCGGCGTTGACGCCGGGCTCGTTGTTGACGACGCGGGAGACGGTCTTGAGCGCCACACCGGCCGCGGCGGCCACGTCGTTCATGGTCGGACGGCCGCGTCTCGTCTCTCCCACGCAGGGATCATCTCCCATTTCACGGCCCTAGACAACGTTGTCAGTTCCATGGTGAGAGATGGTCGCTTTTGTGGAGACGTGGGGGTGTGCGGGATCACGGACTCCCGGGCTGTGCGCGGCTCGCGCCTCCGGTGGCCCGCAGGTCGGCCTCGATCCTGGCGGCGGTGGCGAGCAGCGGGGGGAGCAGGTCGTGGCGGGCCGACTCCAGGGTGGTGCGGCTGGCGTGCGAGGAGATGTTGACCGCCGCCACCACCCGGCCGCCGCGGTCCCTGATCGGCGCGGCGATCGAGCGCAGCCCCTCCTCCAGTTCCTGGTCCACCATGGCCCAGCCCTGGGCCCGTACGCGGTCGAGCGCGGTGCGCAGCGCGACCCGCGAGGTGGTGGTGTGCGGGGTCAGCCGCTCCAGGTCGGCGCGGGCGAGGTAGGCGTCGAGATCCTCCGGCGGGAGCCCCGCGAGCAGCACCCGGCCCATGGAGGTGCAGTACGCCGGGAAGCGGGTGCCGATCGCGATCGTCACACGCATGATCCGGGCCGTCGGCACCCGGGCCACGTAGACGATGTCGGTGTCGTCCAGCACGGAGACCGACGCCGACTCGTGCACCTCGGCGACGAGCCGCTCCAAGTGCGGCAGCGCGACCTCGGGCAGGGAGAGGCTCGACAGGTAGGCGTAGCCCAGTTCGAGCACCCGGGGCGACAGGGAGAACAGGCGCCCGTCGGTCCGCACATAGCCCAGGCCGGCGAGCGTCAGCAGGAACCTGCGCGCCGCGGCGCGGGTGAGACCGGTCTTGCGGGCGACCTCGCTGAGCGTCAGCTCCGGGCTCGCCGCGTCGAACGCCCGGATCACGGCCAGACCCCGGGCCAGCGACTGGACGTGCTCCTCCGCCATGACCGCCCACCTCCCGACCGAACCCTAGCGCCGGCCGACGACGGCCGGGGGACGGGCGGGGCGCGGGACACCGGCCGGTAGGGTTTCCCGAGTGATGAGGGGGATTGCGGCCTATCGGGGAAATCTGCTGCTGGTGGGCGGGTTCGTCCTGGCGGCGCTCAACCTGAGGCCCGCTCTCGCGGGCGTGTCACCGCTCCTTCCGGCCATCATGCGGGACCTCGGCCTCAGCCCCGCCGGGGGCGGCGCCATCACCACGGTGATGGTGGCGTGCCTCGGCCTGCTCGCCCCGGCCGCGCCCGCGCTGGCCACCCGGATCGGGCTGGACCGCACGCTGCTGGCCGGTCTGCTCCTCCTTGCCGCCGGTGTCGCGCTGCGCAGCGCGGACGGCGTGCCCGCGTTGTATTGCGGCGCCGCTCTGGCCGGCACGGCCATCGCCGTCATGAACGTCGTCATGCCGGGCCTCGTCAAGCAGCACTTCCCCGGCAGGATCGGGCTCTTCACCGGCCTGTACGTCTCGGTCATGGTGGGCGGGGCCGCCATGGCCTCGGCGGCGATGGTCCCGCTGGCCGGGCAGGTCGGCTGGCGGGCGGCGGCGGGGTCGGCGACCCTGCTCGCGCTGCTGGCGGCGGCCCTGTGGTGGGTGGCGCTCACGAGGCAGGGCCAGGCCATCGCGTCGCCGCCCCCGGCCGTGCTCACAAGGCCGGACGCCCAGGACCCGGCGGCGCCGGTCGCAGGGCGGGACCGCCGTTCCCGGCCCCGCGACCCCGGCCACCGGCCGTACGCGGCCCTGCTCCGCGCGCCCGCGACGTGGCCGGTCATGGCGTTCATGGGTCTGCAGTCGCTGACCTTCTACGTCCTGCTGGCCTGGCTGCCCACCGTGTTCCAGGCCGCAGGCCTGCCCGCCGACGAGGCGGGATATCTGCTGGGCCTGACGAATCTCGTGCAGATCGCCGCGGCGCTGGTCGTCCCCCTGCACGCGGGCCGGGCCCGTTCCCAGACGCCGCACGTGGTCGTGGCCGTGCTGCTGACCATCGGCGGATATCTGGGCGTGCTGCTCGCGCCCACCACCACGCCGTGGCTGTGGATGATCGTCCTCGGGCTCGGCCAGGGGGCCTCGATCGCGCTCGCCCTGCTGATCATCACGCTGCGGGCGCCCGATCCGGCCTCGGTGACCGCGCTGTCGGCGGTCGCCCAGTCGAGCGGCTACGTGCTGGCCGCGATCGGGCCGCTCGCGTTCGGCCTGCTCCACGAGCTGTCCGGCGGCTGGACGGTGCCCCTGCTCGCCGGGCTGGGGGCGTGCGCCCTCCAACTGGCGTCGGGTGTGCTCGCCGCCCGCCCGGCGCCGGGACGGCCGACGTAGTCAGCGCGGCAGCCGTTCGAGGTCGATGGCGATGGGGAAGGGGGCGTCCACCGCGAGGCGGGTGTGGTGGACGCCGGTCACCTGATATCCGGCGCCGTCGGCGTCGAGTGCGAAGGAGTAGACGAAGGGGCGGCAGTCGGTGCTCTCGACCCGCCAGAAGTGGGGGATGCCGGCCGCCGCGTAGTGCCGTGGCCGCACGTCGCGGTCCGGGGCGGCCGAGTCGGTGCCGACGACCTCGATGACCAGGCGCACCTCCTCGGCGAGGTAGCAGGTCCTCCGGTCGTCGGAGGCGGCGAGGTCGTCCACCAGGGACACGTCGGGACGGGCGCGCCGATCCGGCCCCAGCAACACGTCCATGCGGCTGACCGCCACCAGGTCGCCCGGCACCTGCGCGTTCAGGGCCGTGCGCAGGCCGTAGGTCATGCGCTCACGGAATCGGGTCTGAGGGCCCGAGGGGATGAGGCCGGCGTCGGGGTGATCGGCGTCGTCCTCGCCGTCCCGCCGCTCGTCGGCGGGGGGACGGAGCCGGGAGAGCCGATCGGAGACGCCCCCGGCCCCGCCTCCCGGACGGGGCTGGAGCCAGTCATCGAGCACGCTGGTCATGGCAGAAGCCTAGCGTCACCCTCTGTGATGAACGAACTACTCGAGCCGCCCTAAGCCGGGTCGAGCGGGCGCAATTCGTCGGCGTACCCGACCGAAAGGCGGCGCATGGTCCCGTCGTCGGTGATGGAGTACTGCCCCATGCGCCACAGAGGCGGCGAGTACGCGTGGATCGAGACCGAGCCGGGCGCCTCGCCGGTCAGCCGGTGGATGTGGTCGGGCCCGAACGAGAAGGCCTCGCCCTCCACGACCGATGTCTCCAGGTGGACGCCGCCGATTCGCGGGTTGCACTCCTTCAGCTCGCCGGCCACCACGCGGACCGCGCCGGAGGAGACGTCGTGGTCGTGCCAGCCGGTGTCGTCCCCGGGCCGCCAGCACAGCAGCCACACGTCCACGTACGAGTCGCGGTGCAGCGAGACGTAGTGGCGTCCCCCGTCCTCCGCGCCCTCGAAGCTGAGGTGGTGACGCCACAGCTCGGGCCGCTCGGCCAGGTCCTGGACCAGGGCGAGCAGCTCGCGGCGGTCGAGCGCGCGGGCGGGCAGGTCGCCGAAGGGGGCCGGATCGGCCAAGGAGGCGCAGAGCGCGCCTTCCTGGATCGTGGGCGTGCTCATTGGTGCGACTCCTTCCGGGACAGCAGACGGCCGGGATTGGCCACGCGGACGGCATGATCGATGGCTCGTTGTGCGGGGTCGCCGGGGTCCGGCCACGCCGACTCGGCGTACGGCTGGTCGCTTCCGGCGACGAGGACGTCGATCCCGAGTTCGCGGATCACCGCGTCGGCGGCCCGGGGGCCGTAGGACGACGTCTCCAGGAACAGATCCGGGTCCACCAGGCCGCGCCCGGTGGCGCCCCGGCTCAGCTGGCGCTCCCGGTGCAGCGGGGCCAGCCCGGCCAGCAGCGCGAAGCACACCTTCAACCGGGGATGCCGGGGCCGGCCGAACGCCTCGAACGCGTACCAGGCGGCGTGCATCTGCTGCACGTACGGCACGACGGCGGCCCACCAGACAGGGCCCGCCGACGCGGCGGGGCCCGGATGGACGAACAGCGGCAGGCCGCGGTCCTCGAGCACGTCGAGCAGCGGGGCGGCCAGGGCCAGCCCCCGGGCGTCCCCGAGCGCGGTCGCCGGAAGCTGCAGTCCGGCGAGGCCCTGATCGAGGGCGCGGGCGAGCCGTACGGGATCGGGGTCGGTCACCGGGGCGGCGGCCCAGGCGCCGAACGGTGCGGGCAGCGCGCGGGCGTCGGCGTGGTAGGCGTCGATGAGCGGCCACGCCTCCTCCGGCGGCAGGTGCTCGATCCCGAGCGGGCTCGACAGGGAGACGAGGGCGAGGTCGAGGTGCGCGTTGCGCTTACGCCGGATCTCCACGTCGTGGTCGGCCGGATCCGCCTCGTACGGCGGCTCGCCGTCGAGGACGAGCGTCCATCCGTCCAGGTAGGGCGGGCGGGTGCGGCGGCGCAGCGCGTCGACGAGGGACGGCGTCCACAGGTGCTGGTGCACGTCCACGCTCATCGGCCGGCCTCTCCGAGAAGTCTCCCCAATTCCCTACTGAGAATACATGCTTTATCGGCAGGCGCGACCCGGGGGCGGATGGCACACCCGCCCCGGGCCGGTCAGTCGTCGCCGAGGATCATGTTGAGGACCCAACTGATCACGCCGACGACGATGGCGCCCCAGAAGGCGGCCACGAACCCGTCGACGTGGAAGGGGAGGTCGAGCTGCTCGGCGAGCCAGCTCGTGAGCAGCAGCAGGGCGGCGTTCACCACCAGGGCGAACAGCCCGAGCGTGAGCACGTAGAACGCGCAGCCGATCGTCTTGATGATCGGCTTGATGACGGCGTTCACGAGGCCGAAGATCAGCGCGACCGCGAGGAGGGTGCCGATCTGCTTGGCGGTGGAGCCGGCGCTGACGGTGATGCCGTCCACCAGCTTGGTGGACGCCCACAGGGCCGCGGCCACCACGATGATCTTGAGTATGACCTTCACCTCAAGAATCCTTCCATGGCACGGCAAAGAGTGCGCGGTTCGCCTGTGGCCGGAATAGGCGGCCCGCGCCGGGGGGCGGGGAGGAGCGGCAAAAAGCTCGCCCGATTCCGGCGGTCTTTCTCTCGCCTCGGGGGTATAAGCGGCAAACCTGGGGAAACCGACGAGTTGGGGGTGAGATCGAATGGACGTGGAAGAGCTCGAGTCGCTCCCCGCAAAGGAGCTGCACGATCGCGCCGTGCGCTACGCCGTACGGCACGGCGACCTGGGATTCCTGTGGGATCTGCTGAAGGTCATCCCGGCGGCCGAGGCCGCCAGCGGCAACAGCGACGAGACCGCGAACGACCTCAGCAGGGTCTCGGCGCTGCTCAGCGACGCGATCGGAGCGGGCGAGGGCGAGCTCGGCGACGCGCTCCGGCCGGTCTACGTCGACTATCTGTCCAAACATCCTGACGCCTGAGCGCGGGGGCCTGCGCTCAGCAACCTCTCATCTCCGCACGCCACAATGGCGGCGTGGTCAAGACACAGGTGCTCGTCGTCGACGACGAACCCGAGGTCCGCGACGCGATCGCGCGGGCGCTGCGCGTGGAGGGGTACGGCGTGGCGACCGCCGGGGACGGGATGGACGCCCTCGACGCCATCGACGGCGCGGCGCCCGACCTCGTGGTGCTCGACGTGCTCATGCCGGGCATGGACGGCATCGAGGTCTGCCGGACGCTGCGCGGAGACGGCAACCGGCTGCCGGTGCTCATGCTGACGGCCCTGGACGGCATCGGCGACAAGGTGGCCGGCCTCGACGCGGGCGCCGACGACTACCTGGTGAAGCCGTTCGCGCTGGAGGAGCTGTTCGCGCGGGTGCGCGCCCTGCTGCGCCGCGCCGCGCCGCCCCCGGAGGCCGGCTTCGCCGACCTGGTCCTGCTCCCCGACAGCAGGCAGGCTCGGCGCGGCCGGCGGCTCATCGACCTGACCCGCACCGAGTACGCCCTGCTGGACCTGCTGATCCGCAACGGCGGCCAGGTGCTGACCCGGCAGCTCATCCTCGAACGCATCTGGGGCTACGGCTTCCGGCCCGGGTCCAACCCGCTGGAGGTCTACATCGGTTATCTGCGTAAGAAGACCGAGGCGGGGGGCGAGCCGCGGCTGATCCACACCGTCCACGGCCTCGGGTACGCGCTCAGGGAGCCCACCGCTGCTCCCGCCACCGAGGAGGCGCGGTGAAGCTCCGCTGGCGGCTCGCGATGGCCTCGGCGCTGGCCGCCGCGGTGAGCGTGATCGTCGTGATCGTGGCCGCCTACGTCATCACCTGCCGCCGGGTCGAGTGGGCGATGGACCACTACGGGGGGGCGTACGAGAGCTACGGCGGCTACGGCGACCGGCCTCCCAACGGCGTGCTGGCCGCCCTCGCCGACGTGGACGACCTGGGCTGGCCCTTCGTCGCCGTGGCGCTCGGCGGCCTGGTGCTGTCGGGGGCGCTCGGCTGGCTGGCCGCCCGGGCGGCCCTGCGGCCGGTCAACGCGCTCAAGGACGCCGCCGGACGGGTGGCCACCACCCGCGACCTGACCACCCGGATCGACGTGGCGGGGGACGACGAGCTGAGCAGCCTGGCGCGCAGCTTCAACGCGATGCTCGACGCGCTGGAACGCTCCGCCAAGTCGCAGAAGCGCCTCGTCGCCGACGCCTCCCACGAGCTGCGCACGCCGCTCACGGCCCTGCGGACCAACGTCGAGCTGCTGATGAGGGGCGACCTGCCGCAGGAGGTCCACGAGGAGGTGAGCCGGGCCGTGGTGAGCGGCCTGGAGGAGCTCACGGCCCTCGTCTCCGACGTGGTCGAGCTGGCCCGCGACGAGGAGCCCGCCGTGCTCGTGGAGAGCGTGCGCCTCGACGAGCTCGTGGAGCGGGAGGTCGCCAGGGCGGCCAGGCACTGGCCGTCGACGGCCTACTCCATGTCGTCCGAGCCGACGGTGGTGCGGGGCGTGCCCGACCGGCTCGCCCGTGCCGTCGCCAACCTGCTCGACAACGCGGCCAAGTACAGCCCGGCCGGAGGCCTGGTCGAGGTGTCGCTGCGGGGCGGCGTGCTGACGGTGCGCGACCACGGCCCCGGCATCTCCGCGGACGACTTGCCGCACGTCTTCGATCGCTTCTACCGCGCGCCCTCGGCGCGGCAGCTGCCCGGGTCGGGGCTGGGCCTGGCGATCGTGGGCCAGGTCGTGGACAGCCACGGTGGCAGCGTGTCGGCCAGTCCCGCCCCCGGCGGAGGCACGCTCGTCCGGCTGGCGCTGCCAGTAGGGTGAGGGCATGGGCTCTGTACGCGTCGAGCGGACCGAGGACGGGTTCGTCGCCCGCAACGAGCGCGGCGCCGAGATCGAGATGGGCTCCGGCGACGGCCTGTTCAGCCCGGTGGAGTTGCTGCTGGCCGCCGTCGGCGGCTGTAACGTCATGACGGTCGAGCCGCTCACCGCCAAGCGCGGCCACCGGCTCGTACGGCTGGCCGTCGAGGTCTCCGCCGAGAAGGAGAGCCCGACCCTGCTGCGCTCGGTCACCGTGACCTACGACGTGGAGTTGCCCCCGGAGGACTCCGGCGAGGTCTTCGAGGCCGTCGCCGAGCGGGTCCACGAGCGCCACTGCACGGTGAGCCGGTCGCTCCAGAAGGGCACCGAGGTCAGGCTGGACCTCGGGCGGTAGCACGGGCGGGCGGGGCCGGTTCGGATGTAGGCCGGAAATCAACCTGCCTATGACGACTTCATGACAGGGCCCCTTGTAGTGTTGAAGCAGGTCCTCGGGAGAGGGCGACAGACTTTCTTGATAAAGGACGCGGATGGGGGAACCGCGTCCGGAAAGCGGGGGACCCGCCGGTGCCTTTGGGGAGGGCATTCCTGGCGGAACCGCTTTGATCCGGAGCCGGGCAGTTGGGGGACTGCCCGGCTCCGGCATTTTCAGGGGCCTGTACCCGTTCTCCTCCCGTCCGTCCCCTCCCCGCTCGTCCCCTCCCTGCTTGTTCCCTGCCCGCCCGTTCCCCTCCCCGCCCGGGCCTGGGTCCGCCTTGCCCCGGCCGTCCCGAAGCTCCGGCCCGGAGGCCTCTGCGGTCGTCCCGGGTGCTCGTCCAGGCGCCGCGCAGGGGCCGTACGAGGGGTCGCGATGGAGGCCGTGCACCCTCTGACCTGGCGGTCCGTCCGTTCGCGCGCTTCCCGCCCACCATCGGTGCCACCGGCCGCGTCATGACCATTCGCGAACCACGGTCTCCGGCGCGGGAAAAGGACCTTTGCCTTCGTAAACCGCGGTCTTCCTCTCGCTGTGCGGCTCCGCTTTTGCGGCGAGTTGCTTTATCGAGCCGTCCCCGTGATTTTCTTTGTGGTCTCTTGCCGTACGGCCTCCGGGCTTTGCCGTGCGCGGAATCGGACCCTCGTCACGCAACCGTCAACATCACGAGGCGGGGCGGCGGGGAGTGGCGCGACTTGGGGTAAACAGGACCAGAGGTAGATCTTTTGGGCGCTATGCCGCTTTTACTTTGCTCCATCCTGACTCGTCCTGTAGTGTCCTGTTTGCCGCCGACCGGTGGCTGGATTGGACTTGGAGAGGAGATCACCGTGGGTGACCCCACATCGACCTCTGAGCCAAGGCATTTCGGATCACACGTCTGACTCACGACGGCCTTCCGGCCGATCGCCATAGCTTCAGCGCACACGCCTCCGGGTGACGACTTCTCCTTCTCGCCCGGACACGTGGCCCGTCTCCGCGGCTTGCCGTACGCGCAGGCCCTCTGATGACGCATGGCCATTCTCTGTCGTCTCACGAAAGATCCCCAGCCCTGATGAAGACTCTGTTTGACCTGCGTGGCAACCGACGCCTCACCGCCGCGGCCACGCTCGTCGGTGCGGCGGCCGTCACCGCGTCCCTCGTGGCCGCCGTGCCCGCGCCCGTCGAGCAGCCGGTCAACGAGGCCGCCAACGTTTCCGCCGCCATCCCGGCGCGCCAGCCCTCCCTCGCCATCCCGGCGCACGAGGAGGTCCTGCTGCAGGGCAGCACCACCGGCTCGTACTTCTGGGACGACGCCTCGGGCCGTCAGGGCGACACGGGCCTGCCGGCCATCGGCAAGCCCATGCAGAAGGGGCTGTTCGCCAGCCCGAGCTGGCCGCTCGGCACCGAGGGTTACATCTTCTACAAGGGTAAGAAGGCCAAGTTCTTCATCGGCGACCGCGGCCCGGGCGTCCCGTCGGACAGCGGCGTGATGCTGGACATCGACGGCCAGACCTTCGCCGAGCTCACCGGCACCACCTGGAACGAGGACACGCTGACCGTCGCCGGCGACCTCGGCCACATCCCGATCCAGTACGTCGTCACCAAGTGGGGCGACGGGCCGGGCCTGCGCGGCGAGCCGGTGCCCTTCTCCAGCGGCGCCTGGCGGAGCTGAGCCACGCGATTCCGATCAACGAGCGATGTGCGCGACCTTCGCGGGACTGCTAAGGTTACGGACATCGCGGGCGCCGCTAGCTCAGTTGGTTAGAGCAGCTGACTCTTAATCAGCGGGTCCGGGGTTCGAGTCCCTGGCGGCGCACCAAACGAAAGCCCAGGTCGACACAGTCGGCCTGGGCTTTCTCTATGGGCCGCTCGTCTCTGCGGCACGCTGCGCCCCGCCTCCCGGTTCACCGATCCGTGACGCGCAAAGTGCAAGGACCGGCCGCTGTTTGTCCATGGAGCGCACCCTTCTCTCGGAGCGATCGCTGCGACGAGCCTGATCGGCTTGGGCCGACGTCAAGCCGGCCTGGTCCGGACGCCTGGTTCAAGGACTTCACCGACGGCAGCATCGCCTCGCTGGTCGGCGCGTGCGGATGACCAAAGGTGCTGGAGGACTCCATACCCAAGACCTCGGGCAAGTGGGCGGTCGCCCCGATGCCGTCCTGGGAGGCCGGCGGCCCCGGTGCCGTCCTGGGAGGCCGGCGCGACCGTCACCGGCAACGTCGGCGGCTCGCCCTACGCCGTGCTGAAGGGGTGCGCGCACCCAAGGAGGCCGTGGAGTTCGCCACCTGGCCGGCCACCGACCCGGGCGCGTTCGACGACCTGGTGGTCGACGGCGGGCTGTGCCACCTCGGCGGCCGCGCCTTCGAGAACATCGCGTTCCGGGTCGCTCAACGGATCCTGTCGATGGCGGCGGCGATATGGCACAACGACATCGGCGCACCCGTCACCAGATCACTGCCCGCCTACGACCGCTGATCACTGCGGGCTAGTACTCCAGTGACACATTGAGATCATGGTCGGTGTCTGCGGTGGTAGTGGCATCGGCGGGTGGTGGCCTGATGGCGGCGTCGCCAGTGTGACCAGTGCAGGATCTCCTCGGTCCGGCGGTGTCGGGTGAGGGTGAGGGCGGCCGGCAAGCGGCGGATCTCGGGCATGGTCAACGGGACGTGCTCTTCGTCGCCGTCGGGCTGGGATGCGGCCAGGACCGCGAGGAAGGCCAGGGCGAGCATCGCCAACGTGATGTGGCGGTGCCAGCCGTCCCAGCTGCGGACCTGGTAGTGGTCCAGTCCGACCTGGCTCTTGGCGGCCTGGAAGGACTCTTCGACGGTCCAGCGGATGCCGGCGATGCGCACCAGGGCGGCCAGTGGTGTCGGCCGGGGTGCGTAGCAGCGGTAGAAGGCCAGTTCCCCGGTGGCCGGGTTGCGGCGGATCAGCAGCCACCGGTGACCGGGCCGGTGGGTGTCGATGCGTGTCCAGGCCCAGGCGTACCAGCGGTGCCCCTTGGCGCCGTGCCCGGCGCTGTAGAGATGCCACTGGTCGTCGGGGACGTGCGCGGCGACCTGGGCGGCCTGCCAGTCGACGCCCTCGCACCGCACCCGGACCGTGCCCGCGATCACCAGCACATACCCGGCCTGCCGGGCATCCAGCAGCGCACGCAGGCGCGGGTCTTGGCCGTAGACCTCATCGCCGGTCACCCAGGGCGCGTCGATCCCGGCGTCCAACGCGGCAGCGATCATTTGCGCGGCCAGGGCGGGTTTGGTGGCGAAGGCGATCTCGTCCGGCACCCCCGCCGAGCGGCAGCGGGGCGGGTCGGCCGGCCAGGAGTGCTCGGGCAGGTAGAGACGGCGATCGATCAATGCCCGCCCGCGCGGGGTGGCGTAGGCCAAGAACACGCCGACCTGGCTGTTTTCGATCCGTCCGGCCGTACCGGTGTATTGGCGTTGCACTCCGGCCGATCGAAGGCCCTTCTTGAGGAAGCCGGTCTCATCGGCGATCAGGACACCGCCCGCGCCGAGGTGTTGGCTCACGTAGCCGCGGACGTCGTCGCGTACGGCCTCGGCGTCCCAGCCCGCGGTGCGCAGCAGGCGCTGCATGGTCTGCGGGCCACTCAGCCCGGCGTGCTCGGCCAGGTTCCAGCAGTTCTTCCGCTCGACGTCCGACAGCAGGCCCTGGACGTAGGCACTCGCCGCGCGACGCGGCTCTACTCGGCCGAACCGATGCGCGATCCGCGTCATCAGCTGTTCAAAGGTGACGCTCCAGCGGTCAGGGTCTACGCTGTCGGCCACGGCCATCACGCGATCTTCAGATGTCTTCACAAACTCCGAATGATCACGTGGTGGCCGTCCTCATGCCACCTCAACCGCGAAGATCGCGAAGTG
Organism: Microbispora sitophila; assembly: GCF_014892245.1. Taxonomy (NCBI): domain Bacteria; kingdom Bacillati; phylum Actinomycetota; class Actinomycetes; order Streptosporangiales; family Streptosporangiaceae; genus Microbispora; species Microbispora sitophila. The sequence goes on from NZ_JADBGC010000001.1 coordinate 266,318, forward strand.
TCACTGGAGTACTAGCTCGTCTAGGTTGTGATTCCACGTTTGTGCTGGTCAAGCTGATTTTCGAGTGTGTGTTCGGTTAATCTTGGGGTAGTCGTAACAAGTGAGCTTGGTTTGTGGCCCCGGTGCCGAGTGATGAAGTAGCCGAGTCTGCGTGAGTAAGTCCCGGTCCGGGCGGCCGGGAACCAGTGGCGCTTTCGTCTCCGCCTGTAAAGGGGGTGCCCGCCAATGCCAGGCCCGTCCGTGTCGTCTTCGGCGCTTGTGCCGCCAATGCGGTCTGCTTCCGATCACGCCTCCTTCTCTTCGTCCGGCGTGGCTGGGGCCGGCGTCTTTTCGCGGTCGCGAACCGCGGTTCCGATTCCGGACGGGCTCACGGTGATACCGCCGGGTGCGGGGCTGGCCGCACTGCTGGCCGACGTGACTGTGGAGCGGGTGTCGGGGTTCGACACGGTGGAGGTGCTCAAAGCGGCCTACCGGCAGGTCTGTCATGACCGGGCGTGGTTCTTGCGGGTCCTGCTGGAGGTGGGGCTGCGGGACTCGTTCTCGGGTGACGAGGTGGCGCGGTTGGAGGTGCCGGATGAGTTCGGCCCGGATGAGGCGCGGGCGGCGCTGGTGTGGTCACGCCGCCGCGCCGATTCGACGTTCGAGCTGGCCTGGAATGTTCACCGCCGGTTGCCGATCCTGGGAGAGGCGATGCTGGCCGGAACCCTGGACGAACCCCGGGCGGTGGCGCTCGTCCGCTGGACCCTGGGGTTGACCGACGAGCAAGCCGCCCTGGTGTGCGACCAGCTGGCGCCCCAGGCGTCGTCCTGGACGGTGGGGGAGTTGATCGAGCGGATCCAGCGCCTGGCGTTGGCGATCGATCCCGCCTGGGCCGAGCGCCGGTACGCCGAGGCGGTACGCCGCCGCCGGGTGGTGGGGACCCGCAACGAGGACGGCACCGCGACGGTGTCCGGGCTGGACCTGCCCCTGGATCGGGCGGCGGCCGGGTGCGACCGAATCGACGAACTGGCCCGGGCGTGCAAGCGGGCCGGGGACCGCCGTCCTATCGACCACATCCGGGTGGATCTCTTTCTCGGCAGTCTGGACGGCACGTTCGAGGGCATGTCGGATGAGGAGATCGTTACCCATGTCCTCTGTCACCCCTTTCACGACACCCCCGCCACCAGGGGAGACGATGCCGGCAATGCCCCCGACGGTGACACCAGCGTCGGCGGCTGCCGCAACGACCCTGACGACCCCGGCGGCGATGGCGGCGCGCGTCCTGGCGCGAACCCCAACCATCCCGGTGACGGTGGCGGCGTGCGTCCCGACGGCGACCTCGATCAGCCGGGTGGCGGCCGCACCGGCGGCGCGGGCTGCACCGACGGCACCGACGGCGCTGCGGGCGCTGAGGGCACCGGCGGTTTCACCGACGCCGACAGGGGCGCGGACGAGGACGACCGTAACGCCGAGACGCGTAGCCGCCCGGGCAGTGGGTCCGGCGGGCTGTCGCCCGCGAGCGGTTCACGCGCAAGGGGTTCACACCCGGCAACAGGGCCGCAGGGAATAGCGCCTGATGCGCCCGCACCTGATGATGAGACCGGACGGGGCGGGGCCATGCCCGACAAGGCCGTGCCCGAGAGTGCCTTGCCCGGCAAGGCCGTGCCCGAGAGTGCCGTGCCCGGCATGGCCGTGCCCGAGAGTGCCGTGCCCGGCATGGCCGTGCCCGAGAGTGCCGTGTCCGGCATGGCCGTGCCCGAGAGTGCCGTGCCCGGCAAGGCCGTACCCGAGAGTGCCGTGCCCGGCAAGGCCGTGGCTGACAGGGCGGGATTGAGGCATGCCCAAGCCCAAGCTCATGCACAGCCGGATGCCGGTGTCTGGGCAGGTGCCGGGGGATGGACGGTGCGGGAGATCCGGGTGGAGCTGACCACGCTGCTCGGCCTGGACGAGCATCCCGCCCATTTGCCGGGCTGGGGAGTGGTCCACCCCTGTCTGGCCCGGCGCATCGTCGCAGGCATGCTCGGCGGGCAGTGGCGGTACGCCATCTGCCACGACAACGGCCACCTGGCGCTGACCGGACTCGCCCGGGCCCGCCCCCACACCGCCGGCCAGAACCGCCCCGCCCGCGACCGGCGGCGCGGTGGCATCGTCGAACTGCAGATCACCCTCAGTCATCTGCGGGTGCTGTCCGCCCAGCCCGCCGACACCCTCGGGGCGTGGGCGCCGGTCGTCGCCGACCTGTCCGCCCACGCCGCACCCCTCCTGACCACCGGCCAGGGCGCCACTGCTTCTGGAGACACCGCAACCGGCGGCACGACGCCCGACGGCACCGCCCCGGGCGGCATCGCACCCGACGGCACAGCCACAGGCGGCCTCGTCCAGGACCGGTATGAGACCGGCACCCCGCACAAGGACCAGCACAAGGACGGCCGGGTAGACGGCCTGATAGACGGCCAGGTGGACGGGCGAGCGGAGGGGTGGGAGGACGGCGCAGCGGATTCGGAGCGGCGGCGTCAGGCCGCAGCGGCGTTACGACGCTACGTCCAAATCCGGGGCCGGGTCTGCTCCTGGCCCGGCTGCCGCATGCCCGCCACCCGAACGGACCAGGATCACATCCTTCCGTGGGCGGAGCAGGGGCCCACGAAGGCGGAGAACCTGCACCTGGCCTGCCGCCACGACCACCGCGCCAGGCACCAGGGCGGCTGGCGTGTCAGCGCCGCAGGCCCTCACCTGGTTGTCTGGACCAGCCCGCTGGGGCACCGCTACCCCAGCCCTCTCCCAGAGATCATCCTCTCCGCCTGCGACCCCCACCCCCGCAGTCGGCCCATCCCACCGCCCTACCGGTACCTCGGCGACCTTTCCGACACCCCAACCATGACTCCGGCTCCCGAACCACCGATCCCCCAGGAGGCCTTCCAATCGGACGCGGGAGTAGCAATGCCATCGGAACCGGACGGCGAGGCCGGGACACGCGGATCGTTGCTCGCAGGCGAACGTGACGAACCACCCTTCTGACACCGCCCACATCCGACAGGGGAGGCTGGGCACCGAGCGGCTTGGCGCTGAGCGGTTGGGGCGCCCGAGCGGCTGGGCACCGAGCGGTTTGGCACGAGCAGTCGGACATCGAGCAGTCGGACATCGAGCGGTCGGACGTCGAGCGGTCGGACGTCGAGCGGTCGGACGTCGAGCGGTCGGACGTCGAGCGGCTGCGCCGAGCGACAGCACCAGCCGGTGGAGGGGCTGGTTGGGTTTGGAGTGTCCGGCCCGCTGCGAACGTCACTTCGACTGCGACCATCAGTGCAACCGTCTCTGCGCACGTCAGGCACTGGACGGCGGAAGCCACCGACGGACGACATGCCGGGGGATGTCGGCATCGACGTGCCACAACTTGCGCCTGCCGTCCCAGGACGCGGGCATTCCTTCGGCCCGCGTCAGGCGCTTCAGCTCATCCTTGTCCTCGAAGGGGACGTCGAGATAGAGGCGGCCGCCGACGACCGCGCCCGGACGAGGCTCGCCGTCGCCGTCCGGGCGGGGCCCGGAGAGCCCGGAGAACCCACGCTGCGGCCAGGGGCGTGCGGGGCGTTCCATACGAGCTCGCTCGACGATGTGACGGACGCGTCGGCAGGACCCCGGGTCGGTGATCCGCATCATGAGATCGGTAGGGCCGCTGTTGGCCAGGGATTGAGGGATCGGTGCCAGAGCACGGTGTCATCGAGGATGAGCACTTTCTCATGCATGCGCTCGCGTGTCGCGACCTGGCATCCGGCAGCCCGGAGTTCCTCGATGAGGGCTTTCCGGCGAACGTCCTCCGATTGATCTCGCGTGTGAACGGTGACCCGCACTCCTGCCTGGACGCGCGGCGCGAGGTGACGGAGCCAGCTGTGCACGGGGTCCGGATCGAGGAACGCGCAGTAGATCTCGATGCTGTGCCGGGCACGGGCGACGTCCCAGGCGATGGCTCGTGGCACCTCGTCGGCCGGAAAGAACGCCGGCCTCGCCAGTTCCTCCTCCGGCAGGCCGGCGAGGTCGGCAGCGCAGCGGAAGGGGACGAGGTCGTCCACGGAGAGCCTGTGCGCATGCCGTTCCAGATGGTCGAGCATGCGCGCGGCCTCGCCGGCCGGGTTGAGCTTGGCGCGCAGGCCATGGCAAGGGGGCCGACAGGGTCGTGGTACGGATTGAGAACCTACTGTCTCCGGCACGTGTGTACGGGCACTCCGAGGAGAATCGGTGGGACGAAAGGTGCAGTGGGCAAGGATCTGGGCAATTGCTCATAGAATGGACGCGGGGTGCCGGGAAGTCTGGTCGGCGGTCGTCGAACCGAGCCCGGAAACGGAGCGCCCATGGCCTCTCCCCGCCGCCCGTCCCTCCTCGGTCCCGGTTCCCGGGCCGAGACCCGCCGCATCGCCGACATCCTCCGCAAGGAGACGATCGGCGGTGCGCTGCTCCTGATCGCCGCCGTCGCGGCCCTCGTCTCGGCCAACTCGCCCTGGTCGGAGGCGTACGCGGGGCTGCGCTCGGTCACGGTGGGGCCGGCCGGGTGGCATATGGACCTCAGTCTCGCCAAGTGGGCCTCGGACGGGTTGCTGGCGATCTTCTTCTTCGTCGCCGGCCTGGAACTCAAGCGCGAGTTCGTGGCCGGGGACCTGCGCGATCCCCGGCGGGCCGTCGTGCCCGTCGCGGCGGCAGTCGGCGGTGTGATCGTCCCGGCTCTGCTCTATCTGCTGGTCAACTCGCTCATGGACGGCGCGGCGCGGGGATGGGCGACCCCGACGGCCACCGACATCGCGTTCGCGCTGGCGGTGCTCGCCGTCGTGGGGCGGCGGCTGCCCCCCGCGCTGCGTACGTTCCTGCTCACCCTGGCCGTCGTGGACGACCTGCTGGCCATCGTGATCATCGCGGTGTTCTACACCTCGCACCTGTCGGTGCTGCCGCTGCTGGCGGCGCTGGTGCCGCTCGGCGTCTTCACCGTGCTGGTGCAGCGGCGGGTGCGCTCGTGGTGGCTGCTGCTCCCGCTGGCCGGCGTGACCTGGGGCCTGGTGCACGCCTCGGGTGTGCACGCCACGGTGGCCGGGGTGCTGCTCGGCTTCGCCGTACCCGTCCTGCGCAGTGAGAAGGCGGGCGGCCCGGAGGCGGGACCGGGGCTCGCCGAGCACTTCGAGCGCCGGTTCCGCCCGATCTCGGCCGGAGTGGCCGTGCCGCTGTTCGCGTTCCTGTCCGCGGGTGTGCCGCTCGGCGGGCTGGACGGTGTGACGAACCTGCTCGCCGACCCGGTGTCGCTGGGCGTCGTCGTCGGGCTCGTCGTGGGCAAGCCGCTGGGGATCATGGCGGCCACCTGGCTGACCGCCCGCTTCACCCGCGCCGACATCGACGAAGGGCTGGCGTGGGTGGACGTCGGCGGGCTGGCGATCCTGTCCGGCATCGGGTTCACGGTGTCCCTGCTCATCGGCGAGCTGGCGTTCGGCCCTGGTACGGCCCGCGACGCCCAGGTCAAGCTGGCGGTCCTGACCGGCTCACTGGTCGCGGCGCTGTTGGCGACGGTGGTGCTGCGGCTGCGCGACCGCGCGTACCGGCGGCTCGCCGACGACGACGGAACCGCCGGGCCCGGGGACGCCGAGCGTGTGGCCGGACAGGTCCACCCTGTCGAGCGGCGGTGACGACCGGCGGGCGCGGCGCGGGTCGCCAGGCGCGACCGTGACCGGATACAGCCCTCACCACGTGACGGGCAGCGCCTGGAACCCTCCGGCCAGCCTGTCGGTGTGCGCCTTCAGCTCCTCGTACGGCACCGCGAGCGCCAGCGTGGGGAAGCGCGTGAAGAGGGAGCCGAAGACCGCGCGCAGTTCGATCCGAGCCAGCGACGCCCCGAGACAGTGGTGCGGCCCGTGGCCGAAGCCGACGTGGGGATGAGGATCGCGCCGTCTGATGTCGAACGTGTCGGGGTCGGGGTAGACGCGCTCGTCCCTGTTGGCCGCCGGGGTGGACAGCATGACCAGCTCGCCCGCCCGGATCAGCACCCCCGCGACCTCGACGTCCTCGTGCGCGTAGCGCACCAGCCCGTGTTCGCTCGGCGAGGCGACCCGCATGATCTCCTCGACCGCGCCGTCCACGAGGGAGGGGTCGTTCAGCAGCGCGTCGCGCTGGACGGGGTTGCGCAGGAACAGCAGCACGCCGTAGTCGATCTGGTTGACCGTGGTCTCGTGACCGGCGAACAGCAGGCCGCCCGCGATCCTGGCGACGTCGTCCTCCGGCAGCGAGGCGTCCGCCAGGTCGGAGTAGACGTCCTCGCCCGGGTCGTCCCGCTTCGCCTTCACGATCTCGTAGGTGTAAGTGTTCATCTCCATCTGGGCGGCGGCGGACCGCTCGGGATGGGTGAGGTCGGTCATCGCCTCGGCCATGGCCCGGAACCTGTCCCTGTCCTCGTACGGCACGCCGAGAAGCTCGCAGATCACCTGGATCGGCAGCGGGAGCGACAGGCCGGCGTGCAGGTCCGCGGGCGGGCCCTGCTCGGCGAGCCCGTCGAGCAGGTGCCCGACCAGCGCCCCGATCCGGTCCGACAGGCTCCGCATGCGCCGGGCCGAGAACGCGGGGGCGAGCAGGCGGCGCATCTCCTTGTGGATGGACCGCTCCGTGGCGTACTCGCCTGTCGGGCCGCCGAGCAGGGCGTTGTTCGACAGGCGGGCCGCGGTCTCGGGAGCGGGGTGGGAGCGGCCGAACCTGTCGTCGGCGAACACCTGCCGGATCTCCTCGTAGCCCGTGACCAGCCACGCCTCGTCGCCCATGGCGGTCGTGACCTTGGTGATCGGCGCTCTGGCCCGCAGTTCGCCGAAGGCGGGGGATATCCCCAGGACGTCCGGCCGCTTGAACGGCAGCCGTGGGAGTCCGGGCATGGGTGACCTTCCCTTCGCTCGATGTCGACCCTCTCGAATTTCTCCCCTGACTTGCTGTCCGGCAAGGTAGTAAAACCATGTCCGGTGTGACCGGAGACGCGACGTTTGCATCGTGCCTACGCTGTGCCCGCGCCATGCCTGCCCCGCGAACACCAGCGTCGTTCCGCGAGCCGGCATGAGACGGGTGGTACGGGAGGAACGGGGATCAAGTCGTGGTGAAGTCACCGCAACCGGCGGAAGATCTTCATGAGAGCCGGGGTGGCGGCGCCGCCGGAAGGGGGAGACCGCTTCTCACTACCAATCGTGTCCGGATGAGCACATCGTTGTCTCCCGGCACAGAGCCTGGAGGTGGTGACGAGTGCGGTTCTCAGCCGAGGACGCTGCCTGGAGACAACTGAGCAGCGAGTACGCCGGTCGCTGGTCGATCTGGAGAAGCGACGCCGGCCGCTGGTACGCGACCCGGCTGACCAGGTCGCTGTCCCGGATCGAGATGGACAGGGGCCTGATCATGACCGCATGCGGCGAGAGCGCGGAGGAACTGCGCGCGCTGCTCACCGCGCAGGATGGACTGACGGGTCAGGCGCTCTCCTCGTGACGCCCAGGACGTGGGCCCGGCCCGCCGGGCTCACGGCCCGAGAGCCCGCCGCGGCCCGAGCCCCTGCCGTCCGGACCCGGTCCTGAGGCATCCCCGCCGGGCCGCCTGCGAGTGTGGTGGGACGGATGGGAAAATCCCTCTCATGACAGCACCAGCGGAACCCGTTCCCCCGACCGGCACGCAGCACACGATCGCCGCGCACGGATACGCGGCGACCGTCACCGAGGTGGGCGGGGGCCTGCGCGCCCTGACGTACCGCGAACGCCCGCTGGTCATGTCGTACCCCGCGGACGCGCAGCTGGTGGGCGGCGCCGGGCAGTTGCTGCTGCCCTGGCCCAACCGGGTGCGCGACGGCAGATACGACTTCGACGGCGAGACCAGGCAGCTCGCCATCACCGAGCCCAGGACCGGCAACGCCGCGCACGGCTTCGCGCGCCTGATGCCCTGGACGGTCCTGAACCGGGACGACGCCTCGATCCGGCTCGGGCTGCGGCTGTTCCCCCAGCTCGGCTATCCCCACGTGCTCGACCTGACGGCGTCGTACGCCCTGGGCGAGGCGGGCCTGGTGGTCGAGGTGTCGGCCGTGAACGTGGGAGACGGCGTCGCGCCGTACGGCATGGGCGCGCACCCCTACCTCACCCTCGGCGAGGAGACGGTGGACGACGCCGTGCTGGAGGTGCCCGCGGCCGAGTGGACCCCGGTGGACGAGCAGAAGATCCCGGTCGGCCGCCGCCCGGTCGAGGGCACGGAGTACGACTTCCGCGAGGGACGCCGCATCGGCGGCACGGCGCTCGACACCCCCTACACGGCCCTGCGGCGCGATGATGACGGGCTGGTGCGGGCCCGGCTCCGGACGGCCGACGGCTCGCGGGGCGTGGAGTTGTGGGCCGCGCCCGGCGTCGAATGGCTCCAGGTCTTCACCGGGGACACGCTCGCCGAGCCGTATCGGCGGGCCGGAGTGGCGGTCGAGCCGATGAGCTGCCCGCCGAACGCCTTCGCGACCGGAGAGTGCCTGGTGCGCCTGGCCCCGGGCGAGCGGGTCGCCCACCGCTGGGGAATCACCGCGCTCGGGTGAGGGCATGCCGGACGAAATGGCCCTTATGCGTCAGGGCGGATATGCAGGGCGATTCCGGTCTGGGCGCATCGGCGGGACGGGATGGGCTTATTTCAGCTATTTTCACGGCGACGCCGACCGCGCGGACGCGTCCCGCGGTCGCGGGGCGGTGGCTGCGAGCGGCGGACGCGGCGGCGCTGACGTGCGTACTCGCGCCGGGGCACGCAAGACCGCCGGAGTTTTCTCCTTCGCGCCTATCACGGATCGGGCATTGACCGGAAACAATCTTGTTTCTTTGAATTCACATGACTGCGTTGCGTGCCGTATCTTGAGCCGTGGGAGCGCTCCCATGAGCCTAAGGAGGCGCGCGTGACTCTCCCCTTCGGTACGGCGCCGGTCGACCCGGCCCCTGTCTGGACCGCGGAATGCCTCCTGCCCGCCGTCGGCGCGAGTGTCGCCGAGGCACGCGCTCTCGTCCGCCGTGAGCTCGGCCGGTGGGGCCTGGACGAGCTCGTCGACGACTGCTCCCTCATCGTGAGCGAACTCGCCTCCAACGTCGTACGGCATGGCGGCAACGTCTTCACCCTCCGGCTCGGCAGCAACGGCACCTGGGTGTACGGCGAGGTCTTCGACCAGGGCGAGGGCGTGCCGAACCAGCGCGAGGCGGACATCGACTCCATCGGCGGCCGTGGCCTGCTCATCGTGGACGAACTCGCCGACGACTGGGGAGTGGCCGGCTCGGGCCGGGGCGGCAAGACCGTCTGGTTCCTCGCCGGGGCGGGCAGCCCGTCGCCGCTGCCCGTCGTCCCGCACCAGATGCGCATCGCCGTCGGCTGACGCGTCACTCGGCGTTTCAGTGCGTCTTCGCACCGTCGAGGTGCGCGAGCACCGTGGCCGCGATCTCCTCGGGCTTGTGCGCGGAGGAGTCCACGGTCAGGTCCGCCACCTCGTGAAACCCCGGCAGCCGCAGGTCGCGCTGCTCGGTCAGCATGCGTACGAGGTCGGGCTTGAAGTGCGGGCGGTGGGGGCTCGACTTCATCCGCTCGGCCAGCACCTCGGGCGGGCCGTCGAGGAAGACCACGAAGGCGGGGGCCAGCGCGCGGCGCGTCTCGGGGTCCTCGACCGTGCTGGCGGCGGCCGCGATGACAGGGGAAGGACGGGCCGCCAGCGCGTCCCGCAGCACCAGGGCCTCGCGGGCGTGCAACTCGTCCGCGCCCAGACCGGCGGCCATCGCGGCGGCGGTCGTGCCGTACCTGGCCTCCAGATCGGCGTCGCTGTCGCGCATGGGACGGCCGAGCGCGTCGGCGAGCAGCCGGGCGACGGTGCTCTTCCCCGCGCCCATGAGTCCCATCACCACAATGGGGGTATCGGTCATGATTCGCATGCTGCCCTATACGGGCACCCGCATGCGACGTTTGGAATCCGTGGAGGGGATAGAGCAGAAGGCGAAGGAGGAAAAGCCATGACCATCGCCGGAAGCATCATCCTCATCATGCTGGGGGCCATCCTCACCTGGGCGGTCGACTTCACCATCGCGGGCCTCGACATCCAGGTGATCGGGGTGATCCTCATGGTGGGCGGTCTGGCCGGGCTGCTCTTCGGCATCTGGCGCCTGACGACGGTCCGCCGCAGGACCACCGTCACCGCCGCCGCCCCCGTGGACGCCACCGCCACCCGCCGCCACGTGTACGAGGAGCGGCGCTACGACGACCCCACCATCTGAACCCCCTCCAACGGACTTCCGACGGTCTGAAGGGAGGCATCGACCATGCCAGGACGTGATGAACTGCCCTCGACCCTGGAGCGCTCGCCCAAGGAGGCCCAGGAGACGTGGATCAAGGCGCACGACTCCGCCGTCGAGACGTACGGCGAGGGCCAGCGCGCCCACCGTACGGCGTTCGCCGCGCTCAAGCACTCCTTCGAGAAGGTGGGCGACCACTGGGAGAAGAAGGAGGGGCGCGGACCGTCGGACGAGCAGGCGAAGAAGGGCACGCCGAAGCCGGGCAAGACGGCCGAGGGCGTCGACGCGAACGCCTCCAAGCAGCACCTCTACGACGTGGCCAGCCGCCTCGGCATCCCGGGCCGGTCGAAGATGACCAAGGACGAGCTCGTGGACGCCATCAAGAAGGCCAACCGCAAGGCGACCGCCAAGGCACGCTGACCTCTGCCGTACGCCGTCGGGCGCCCACCCCGGGGGGGCCCGCCGCGCGGTGACACCGGCGGCGGCGCCATGACCCGGG